>NZ_LDUR01000027.1:0-230484 GCF_001043705.1 Chromobacterium sp. LK11 | reverse complement strand
CGCTTCACCGGCCGCGTCAGCGGCGTGCCCAGCTTCCAGCAGGGCAAGATCACCCGTTTGCAGCAGTGGCTGGACGAGCGCGGCCTGAGCATGGACAGCTACGGGCAGAGCTTTTTCTACAGCGATTCGCACAACGATCTGCCCCTGCTGAAGCTGGTCGACCATCCGGTGGCGGTGGATCCGGACGACACCCTGCGCGCCCACGCCGAGCAGCAGGGCTGGCGCGTGATTTCGCTGCGGGATTGAGGCGCGGCAATTATCCACAGCGGCGGCTGAATAACCTTGTGGATAACTGTGTGGATCGCTTGCCGGGGCTTGGCTTTTGCTGGCAAAGGTTAAAAAAGCGGCAGCCCCCAATCGCGGTCGCGAAATTGATAGATTTGCTTGAAAGCCTTGCCTGGCGGGGCTTTCGTCAAGTTGAGTTTCGAGCGCCGCCGACGAAATAGGGCGAGAATTCGAAAGCCTTTATAAAAGATGGGTTTAGGCGGCTTTGTTGACAACTCTGCGTAGTTTTCGCCGCTAAGCGCCTGTTTGCGGTCGCGGCGATGAGCGCGCGCCGCGACGCCGGTTGCTGAACCGGCATGGATGCCGCTAAAGTTCAGGGTCTGCCGCGCCGGGTTTCGCCAAGGTGAAACCGGCGCGGCAGACCCTAGTGTTTGCAATCGTTTTTCGGAGAACCTCCTCGTGTGGTCAATCATTGAAGCGGCCGGCTGGCCGATCTGGACCATCATCGCCGCCTCGGTCGTGTCGCTGGCGATTATCTTTGAACGGTTGTTCAGCCTGAGAAAGAGCAGCGTGGCGCCGGAGGGCCTGCTGGGGCAGGCCTTGCAGGAATACCGCCGCGCCGGCGCCAGCGACGAGCTGTTGCGCAAGCTGCAGGAACATTCGCCGCTGGGCCGCCTGTTCTGCGCCGGTCTGCGCAACGTCGGCGGCAATCGCGAAGTGATGAAGGAAGCGATCGAGGACGAGGGCCGCGTGGTGGCGCACCAGCTGGAGCGCTTGCTGACCACGCTGGGCACCATCGCCGCGATGGCGCCCTTGCTGGGCCTGCTGGGCACGGTGATAGGCATGATCGAGATCTTCGGCTCGCAGTCGCCGGCCGGCAACAACCCGCAGGCGCTGGCGCACGGCATTTCCATCGCGCTGTACAACACCGCCTTCGGCCTGATCGTGGCGATTCCCAGCATGATGTTCTATCGCCATTTCCGCTCCAAGGTGGACGGTCTGCTGGTGGAGATGGAGTCGCAGGCGGTCAAGCTGGTGGAAGTGCTGCACGGCGAGCGTAAAAACGGGGGCTGAGCATGAATTTCCGCCGAGGCCGCAGTCGCGAAGAGCCCGAGATCAACTTCATTCCGCTGATCGACGTGCTGCTGGTGATCCTGATCTTCCTGATGGTCACCACCACCTATTCCAAGTTCGCCGAACTCAAGATCAATCTGCCGGCCGCCCAGGGCGAGCAGGCCAAGACCAAGTCGTCGGAAATCACCGTGGCGGTGGCCGCCAACGGCGAGATGGCGGTGGGCGAGGCCAAGCTGGCCGCCGGCGACAAGGCGGCGCTGCTGAACAAGCTGAAGGACGACGCCGCGGGCAAGACCGATGTGATCGTCATCGTCAACGCCGACGCCAAGGCCACGCACCAATCAGTGGTGACGGTGATGGAGGCGGCGCGCGAGGCCGGGCTCAACCAACTGACTTTCGCCACCCGTTCGCAATAGCCGCATGCATTGGATAGAACGGCAATGGTATCGGCCGCGCTGGTGGCTGACAGCCCTTCTGGCTCCGCTGGAAGGGCTGTTTGCCCTGTCGGCGGCGGCCAGGCGGCTGGCTTATCGCCGCGGCTGGCTGCGCGCCGAGCGCTTGGACGCGCCGGTGGTGGTGATAGGCAACATCAATGTCGGCGGCGTCGGCAAGACGCCGTTGACCCTGGGGCTGTTGCGCGATTTGCAAGGCGAAGGCGTCAAGGCGGGCGTGATCAGCCGCGGCTACGGCGGCAGTCATCGCCAGCCCACGCTGGTGCGGCCGGACAGCGCGCCGGAGGAGGTGGGCGACGAGCCGCTGTTGCTGGCCGCCGGCGGCGCGCCGGTGGTGGTGGGCCGCGACCGCGTCGCCGCCGGCCGCCATCTGCTGGCGCTGCACCCTGATGTGCAACTGATTCTGACCGACGACGGGCTGCAGCATTACCGGCTGCGCCGCGATCTGGAGATCGTGGTGCTGGACGGCGCGCGCGGCGGCGGCAACGGGCGCTTGTTGCCGGCCGGTCCCTTGCGCGAGCCGTGGTCGCGGCTGGCCGCGGCGGGCGCGGTGGTGGTCAACGGCGGCGACGCCGGACTGGACTTGCCGGCCGGGCCGCGGCGCTTCGCCATGCGCTTGCGCCCGGCGGCTTTGCAGCGGCTGGACGCGCCGGAGGAGACGCGGGCGGCGGCGGATTTCGCCGGCCTGAAGTTGGCGGCGATGGCCGGCATTGGCCATCCGCAGCGCTTTTTCGACACGCTGGCCGGCTTGGGCCTGCGGCCGGAGCTGTGCCTGGCCTGGCCCGACCATCATCAATTCGAGGCCGCCGACCTGCCGGCCGACGTGGACGCGGTGATCGTCACCAGCAAGGACGCGGTCAAGCTGCGGCGGGTGATTCATGATGCAGCGCAGCGTGCTAGACTATGGGTTTTGCCGGTTCAGGCGGAGTTGGAGCCTGATCTGAGCGCTTGGATTCTGGATCGACTGAAGATAAAACATGGACGCTAAATTCCTGGACATCCTGGTGTGCCCGCTGTGCAAGGGTCCGCTGGTTTTCGACAAGGCCAAGCAGGAACTGGTCTGCAAGGGCGACCGGCTGGCTTACCCGATCAAGGACGGCATCCCGATGATGCTGGAAGCCGAGGCCCGCGAGCTGGCGCCGGAAGAAGAGATAAAATGAGCCGCGGCTTTTGCGTGGTGATCCCGGCGCGCCTGGCGTCCAGCCGCTTGCCGGGCAAGCCGCTGGCCGACATCGCCGGCATGCCCATGGTGGCGCGGGTCGCCGCGCAGGCGGCCAAGAGCGGCGCGAGCCGGGTGATCGTGGCCACCGACCACGAGGATGTGCTGTCCGCCTGCCGCGCGCACGGCGTCGAGGCGCTGATGACGCGCGCCGACCACGCCAGCGGCACTGACCGGCTGGCCGAAGTGGCGCAGGCGCTGAACCTGGCCGACGATGAGATCGTGGTCAATGTTCAGGGCGACGAGCCCTTGATCGATCCGGCCTTGATCGACCGGCTGGCGGCGCTGCTGGCCGCCGGCGACGCGCCGGTGGCGACCTTGGCGCATCCGTTCCGCGACGCCGCCGACATGTTCAATCCCAATGTGGTCAAGGCGGTGCTGGACCACGCCGGCCGCGCGCTGTATTTCAGCCGCGCGCCGATTCCCTATGCCCGCGACGCCTTCGCACAGGATGCGAGCGCGCTGCCCGCGGACCTACCGGTGCTGCGGCATATCGGCATGTACGCCTATCAGGCGGGTTTTCTGAAGACCTATAACCGTTTGGATCCGGCGCCGCTGGAGCGTTTCGAAGCGCTGGAGCAGTTGCGGGTGCTGTGGCACGGCTTCGCCATCAAGGTGGCCGTGGTCGAGTCCGCGCCGCCGGCCGGCGTGGACACGCCGGAGGATCTGGAGCGAGTGCGCCGCTTGCTGGGCGACGGACGGAAGCCATAAGCCGGGCCGCGTCGGCGCGGCCCGGATTTCGATATCAAATCATCTTATTCAAATTGACGGAGCGATCTTCATGCGACTGATCCTGTTGGGGGCGCCTGGCGCAGGCAAAGGCACCCAGGCCAATTTCATCAAGGAAAAATTCGGCATCCCGCAAATCTCCACCGGCGACATGCTGCGCGCCGCGGTCAAGGCCGGCACGCCGCTGGGCCTGGAAGCCAAGGCGATCATGGACGCCGGCGGCCTGGTGCGCGACGACATCATCATCGGCCTGGTCAAGGAGCGCATCGCCGACGCGGATTGCGCCAACGGCTTCCTGTTCGACGGCTTCCCGCGCACGATCCCGCAAGCCGAGGCGATGATCGCCGCCGGCGTGGACATCGACTACGTGGTGGAGATCGACGTGCCGGACGCGGCCATCGTCGAGCGCATGGCCGGCCGCCGCGTGCACCTGGCCTCCGGCCGCACCTACCACATCAGCTTCAACCCGCCGAAAGTGGCCGGCAAGGACGATGTGAGCGGCGAAGAGCTGGTCCAGCGCGACGACGACCGGGAAGAAACCGTGAAGAAGCGTCTGGCGGTTTACCACGAACAGACCGCGGTGCTGGTGGGCTTCTACGGCGAGCGCGCCGCCAGCGGCGACGCCAAGGCGCCGAAATACATCAAGATCGACGGCACCCGCGCGGTGGAAACCGTGCGCGACGAGGTGCTGAAGGCGCTGGGCGTCTGAGCCGCGGCCGGTTGGCGATCCGCTGAGCGATCGTCGACAGGCGCCGGATTCGCCGTGTAAGCAAAAGCGGGCCTGCGGCCCGCTTTTGTTTTGGCGCGTCGAGAAAGGGCTGGCGCGCCGGCGGCAACAGGCGGACAATTGAACCCGGAGCCCGCTAGCGGCTCCAAAAGTTTTTGCACGTCAAGCCGGAGCGATGCCGGCGCAAGGATAATACCTATGTATCACGGGGAACGTTTCAACGGGATTTCCCATTTGATCGGCACCTTGCTGGCCATTACCGGCCTGGTGGTGCTGGTGACCATGGCCGCGCGCGAGGGCGACCCCTGGAAGGTGGTCAGCTTCAGCCTGTACGGCGCCACGCTGGTGGCCCTGTATCTGATCTCCACGCTGTACCACAGCTTCCGCGGCCGCGCCAAGGCGGTGCTGCAGAAGTGCGACCATTCGGCGATCTACCTGCTGATCGCCGGCAGCTACACGCCGTTCGCGCTGGTGACCCTGCGCGGCGCCTGGGGCTGGAGCCTGTTTGGCGTCAGCTGGGGCCTGGCCGTGTTCGGCATCATTCAGGAGCTGACGCTGGGACGGCGCACCCGGCTGCTGTCGATGATTCTCTACGTGGTGATGGGCTGGCTGGTGCTGGTGGCGCTGCCGCCGCTGATTGAGTCGCTGCCCAGCGGCGGGCTGTTCTGGCTGGCCCTGGGCGGGATTCTGTACAGCGTCGGCATCTACTGGTTCCTCAACGACGAGAAAATCCGCCACGGCCACGGCATCTGGCATCTATTCGTGCTGGGCGGCAGCGTCTGCCAGTTTGTCAGCGTTTTGTTCTACGTGGCCTGAGACGCTGCGCAAAGTCCGCCGCGCTGCGTCAGCGGCGCGGGGAGCGCGGTCACCTATCATCCGCAGGTTCCGCTTTCTCAGCGGTTTTCGCCTTGTCCCGCTCTAGCTCGCGAGACTTTGAACAGGCTCTGAGAGGCGGAGCAGGACGGCGCGCGGGAAGAAGGGCGAAACCGGCTTGAAGTCCGCTGGTTTCGCCCTGTTTGCTGCCGGCTCCGCTTCCGCGGCGTTCATTCGTCCGGCAAGTCCTGCAGCTTGCGTTCCTTGACCAGGGTTTCCAGCGCGCGCACCACTTCCGGGTCGAACTGGCTGCCGGCGCGGCCGGAGATGTAGTCCATGGTGTCGTGCAGCGTCCACGGCTCCTTGTAGGGCCGCTTGTTGAGCAGGGCGTCGAACACGTCCACCACAGCGACGATGCGCGCCGACAGCGGAATTTCCTGCCCCTTCTGCTTTCTGGGATAGCCGTTGCCGTCGAAGTGCTCGTGGTGGCCGCCGGCGATTTCCGAGCCCAGCGACAAATAACTCATGCCTTCCACCATGCTGGCCGATCTGGCCAGTATCTGCGCGCCTATGGTGGCGTGCTGTTCCATGATCACCCGCTCGTCCGGGTCCAGCTTGCCCGGCTTGAACAGGATGTGGTCCGGAGTGCCCACCTTGCCCACGTCGTGCAGGATGCTGGCCATGCCCACCATGTCCATGAATTCCTTGCCCATCAGCTCCGGATAGGCGCCGTTGTCGCGCATCTGGCCGGCGATGGCGTCGGTCAGCCGTTGCACGCGCAACACGTGGTTGCCGGTGTCGGTGTCGCGGAATTCCGCCAGATCCGCCAGCGCCACCACCGTGGCCTCCTGCGCGCTGCGCAGCTGGCTGTAGAGGTAGAGGTTGTCGTAGGCGGCGGAGATGCGTTGGCAGAACACGTCGAGCAGATCGCGCTCCACTTCCTCCAGCGGCCATTGCGGGGTGAAGTGGATGATGAATTCGCGGCCGTTGCGCGAGGTGATGTAGAGCACGTCGTAAGGGTGTTGGTAGATGCTGCGCTTCTCGGCGAAGGAGCGCAGGATCACTTGCTCCAGCTCGGGGAAGGGGGTCAGGTCGCCGCTTTGACCCAGCGATTCGTAGTTGCCGGAGGCGGCCAGGATTTCCAGTTCCGGCCGGCCGTTGCTGTTGTCGTTGCGCACGCAGAGGATGCCGTCGCTGCCGATGTCCAGCAGCGCGCTGATCTGGCGCAGCACGCCGGAGGCGAACTCGCGCAGCGAGTACAGCTGATACAGATCGGAAGCGCTTTCCAGGATCTTGGACAGGCCCTGGCGGTTCTTTTCCAGCGACAGCAGGTTTTCGTAGGCGCGCAAGGAGGAGATGATGGTGGTGAACAGCTTTTGCACCGTCAGTTCGGTCTTGGTCTTGTAGTCGTTGATGTCGTAGTTGAGGATGACTTCCTGCTCGGGCGCCTGTCCGGGCTGGCCGGTGCGCAGCACGATGCGCACCAGGCCGTTCTTCAAGTCCTGGCGGATCTGGTGCACCAGCTTCAGGCCGGCGTCCTCGCTTTCCATCACCACGTCCAGCATGATCAGCGCGATGTCCGGGTGTTGGCGCACCACTTCGTAGGCTTCCTTGCCGGAATGGGCGCTGAGCAGCTCCAGCGGACGCTCCTTGTAGCGGATGTTGCGCAGCGCGATGCGGGTGGCGGTGTGCACGTCCTTTTCGTCGTCGACGATCAGGATTTTCCACGGATGGCGGCCGTCGCCTGCGCCGGCCGCGGGAGAAGCCGCAGACGGAGCGTCATCGTCCAGCAGCCAGTCTTCTTCCTGGTTGGTGGTGTCGCTCATGCTATGTTCTCCTTGCTCTGATTGACCGGGGCGGAGCAGGGCATGGTGATGGTGAAGGTGGTGCCTTTGTTCACTTCGCTGTGCACCTCGATCGACCCGCCCAAGCGTTGCCGCACGATGTTGTAGACGATGTTGAGCCCGAGGCCGCTGCCGCCGCTGCCGCGGCGGGTGGTGAAGAAGGGGTCGAACACCCGGCTCAGGTTTTCCGGCGGAATGCCCTTGCCGTCGTCGCTGAGGGTCAGCGTGATGTAATGCGGGTTGTTGCGCCGGGCTTCGATCAGGATTTTGCCGCTGCTGCGGTTTTCGAAGCCGTGCACCAGGGAGTTGACCATCAGATTGGTGACCACCTGGGCGAAGGAGCCCGGATAGCTGTCCAGCAGGATGTCTTCCTCGCACTGCACGCTGATGGTGGTGTTGGCGTGCTTGAAGCGCGGCTTCAGGCTGGTGATCACTTCGTTCAGATAATCCTGCAGCTGGAAGCTGCGCCGCGCTTCGCTGGTCTGGTCCACCGCCACTTGCTTGAAGCTGTGGATCAGATTGGCCGCGCGCTCGGCGTTGGACAGGATCAGGTCGCTGCATTCCTTGGCGGTGTCGAGGTAAGCCTGGAAGTCGCTTTTCTTGACGGTGCCGCCGTCCACTTTCTCGATGATGTGGCTGGTGGCTGTGCCCAGGTGGGAGGCGGTGGTCAGGGTGATGCCCACCGGGGTGTTGATCTCGTGGGCGACGCCGGCCACCAGGCTGCCCAGCGAGGCCATCTTCTCGGTTTCCACCAGGGTTTGCTGCGCCTCCATCAACTGGCGGTAGGCCTCTTCGGCGCGGTCGCGTTCGGCGCGGGCCACGGCTTCGGCCTCGGTGCGCTTGGCCAGGTCGCCGGCGGTGCGCGCCACGATGCGGTTGAAGCCGTTGACGATGCCGCCGATCTCGTCGTCGGCCACGTGGGTGACTTGGGCGCCGCTGGCGTCCGGCGCGCGGATGGCGGTGTTCAGCGCCTGCTGCAGCCGCGCCAGCGGCTGGAACAGGAAGCGCTGCAGATTGAAGGACATGATCATGAAGATCATCACGTCCAGCAGCAGGATCTGGGCGGACAGTTCGATCAGCTGGTCGCGCTGATGCTTGGCCAGCGCCTGGCGCGACAGGTAGACGGTGGCGTTGCCCAGATGCTCCTTGCCCTGGTAGATGATGGGGATGTTCAGCATGTCGTCGGAACGCGGCTCTTCCGACGGCGGCATGTCGCGGATGCTGCCGTCGGTGTCGTGGCTGCGGCCCAGGCTGAGCCCGGACTCCCCCTTGACGCTGATGGCGATGATGGACGGCCAGCTCAGTTCGCTGTCCAGCGTCAGCCTGACGTTTTCGTCGTCCAGCTGCCAGACGCTGTGCGGCAGCGACATCGCCAGGCGGGCTTTGACCGCGGCGCGTTGGGATTGGTAATCGGCCTCATTGCGTTCTTGGTTGTGCAGATAGGAAAACAGGCCCGTCGTCCCCAGAATGGCGGTGATCCAGGCCATCAACCAGAACATCAATTTGGTTTTTATGCTTTTCATTATGTTCACAGTTCCAAGTGCCCACACTGAATCCTAGGCAGTTCTGGCGCGAATACCAAATCCGGATGCGCGCGGAGCTAGCCGCCTCCGTCGGCGCTCAGCGCCGCGGCGGGCTTGGCGCGCGGGGCCAGCTTCTGCAGCGCCAGCCCGCCGAGGATCAGGCCCAGGCCGACCAGGGTGGAGGGCAGGATGGCTTCGCCGATCAGGAAGTGGATCAGCGCCAGCGACAGCAGCGGCGACAGGAAAATCAGGTTGGCGATGCGGGCGGTGCTGGGCGTCAACTTCATCGCCGTCAGCCACAAGACGAAGGTGAAGCCCATCTCGAAGGCGCCGACGTAGGCGGCGCCGGCCAGGCCCTGCCAGGCGACCGGGCCCAACTGCCCGGTATAGGCGCACCAGGCCAGGCTCAGCGGCAGCGAGAAGGCGAAATTGAGCGTCAAGCCTATCACCGGCTCGCGCGCGTCGCGGGCGTTGAAGATCCAGTATCCGGCCCACAGCAGCGTGGAGGCCAGCGCCAGCGCCACGCCCAGGCTGTCGGAAAAGCGCAGTTCCAGCACCTGGCCGCGGGTGCCTATCACCAGCACGCCCAGATAGCAGACCAGCGCGGCGGCGATGTCGCGGCGCTGCAGTTTCTGCTTGAGCAGCGGCACCGCCAGCAGGCTCATGGTCAGCGCCCAGGTGTAGTTGATGGCCTGGGCTTCCTGCGCCGGCAGCAGCGCGTAGGCCTGGAACAGGATCAGGTAGTACAGCGCCGGGTTGACCGCGCCGAAGACCAGCGAGGCGCGCCAATGGCGGCGCAGGGCCGGCGCGAGTTCGGGCAGCCGGCCCTGCGCCGCCAGCAGCCCCAGCAGGCAGAGCAGGGAGGCGGCGCTGGCGTAGAGCACGAGTTGGGCCGGGCTGAGGTGGGCGAGGCTGATTTTGAAGGCGCTGGCCACCGTGGACCAGGCCAGAACGGCGGCGAGTCCGTAGGCGTAAGCTTTAGATTGTGACTGCAAGGTAATCCCCAGGTGACGGATGAGGGGCCGCGGGACGGCCATGCCGCCGGCCCGCGCGCCGATGAGCCATTCTAATGCAAATGGATTTTCACCGGGGGCTTGCTGGGGTTGGGTTCTAAGTCGCCTGCTCCTGAGCGCGCTCCTGAATCAGCCGGTTCAGCATCAGGCTGGCGCGCCAGGCGGTGTCGGAGGCGGACAGGCCGATGGGGCCGCCGGTTTCCATTTCGAAGTCGTCGCCGGCCAGGCCGTGGATGTGCACCGCCAGGCTGGCGGCTTCGAAAGGCTCCATGCGCTGGGCCAGCAGCGCGGCGATGATGCCGGTCAGCACATCGCCCTGGCCGGCCACCGCCAGCGCCGGGCCGCCGCTGGTGTTCAGGTGGTAGAAGCCGTCCGGGCCGACGATCAGGCTGCCGGCGCCCTTGAGCACCACCACGCAGTTGAAGTGGTTGGCCAGCCGGCGCGCGGCCAGCAGTCTGTCCTTCTGCACCGTCTCGGTGCTTTGCCCCAGCAGGCGCGCGGCTTCCGCCGGGTGCGGGGTCAGCACGGTGCCGGCCTGGCGTTTGGCGATCAGAGCGGCGGCGGCGTGGTCGTTGGCCAGCAGGTTGAGCGCGTCGGCGTCCAGCACCAGCGCCTGCGGTTGCAGAATGAGCTGGTCCAACAGGAGGCCGGCCCGTTCTTGCTGGCCGAGGCCGGGGCCGACGGCGAGCACGTCGGCGTCGGGCAGGCCGGCGATGTCGTCCAGCGCGTGTATCATCAGCTCCGGCACCACCGGGTCCACCGGCAGCCGGTCGTCCAGCGGGCAGACATGGACTTTGCCGGCGCCGCAGGCCAGCGCGCTGCGCCCGGCCAGCAGCGCCGCGCCCAGCATGCCGGGCGCGCCGCCTATCACGCAGACGGTGCCGAACAGGCCCTTGTGGCTGTTGCGCGGCCGCAGCAGCGCGCGGACGTCCGGCTGGTTGATGCTGCCGTCCGCCGCCGGGATCAGCCTGGGCGGGCAGTCCAGCAGTTCCAGCTCCACGTTGCCGGCCAGATCGGCGCCGGAGGCGCTGAACAGGCCGGGTTTCTGGCACAGAAAGGTCAGGGTGTGGCTGGCCTGGATCGCGGTGTTGGCCGGCACGCCGGTATAGGCGTCCAGGCCGCTGGGGCAATCCAAGGCGAGGATGGGGCCGCCCAGCTGGTTGATGCGGTCTATCAGCGTGGTCCATTCCAGATCGAAGTCCCGGCTCAGGCCGACGCCGAACAGACCGTCGATGATCAGTTGCGGCGCGCGGTAGTCGCGCGGCAGATCGAACATCACATGGCCTTGCGCCTGTTCCAGCTCACGCAGCGCTTCCGAGGTGGCCGGGCTGGTGGGCTGGGTGGGCACCAGCACGTCGACGCGGAAGCGGCGGCGCATCAGCTCCAGCGCCGCGTACAAGGCGTCGCCGCCGTTGTTGCCGGGGCCGGCGCAGATCAGCAGCCGGGACGCGCTGGGCAGATGGTGGCTGACCCAGTCGGCGGTGGCCATCGCCGCGCGCTGCATCAGGTTGTAGCCGGCGTCGGTGGCTTGGCGCTCAAGTTGGCGCAAGGCGTCCAGGCTGAGAATGCTTTGGTCTTGTGTCGGCATCCCAAGGTTCCTCTTTGACCGGGCCGCAAGCGGCGCGGCGGCTGGCTAGGACGCCGCGGCGGGTTCGCCCCAGCGCGGCGTCAATTGATTGTCGATGCGGAGCTGATCCAGAATTCGCGCCACCACGAAGTCGATCATGTCGTCCACGGTCTTGGGATGAGTATAGAACCCCGGAGACGGCGGCAGGATGACAACGCCGAGACGGGCCAGTTTGAGCATGTTTTCCAGGTGGATGGCGGAGAACGGCGCTTCGCGCGGCACCAGCACCAGCTTGCGCTGTTCCTTGATGCTGACGTCGGCGGCGCGCTCTATCAGATTGTCGCTGCTGCCCTGGGCGATGGCGGCCAGCGTGCCCATCGAGCACGGGCAGACCACCATGGCGTCGGCCGGGTTGGAGCCGGAGGCCACCGGCGCGAACCATTCTTCGCGGCCGAACACCGCCAGCTGGCCGTCGCGCGCGCCGCTGCGTTGCGTCAGCCATTGCCGGGCTTCGGCCGGGCGCGAGGGCAGGGTCAGGTCCATTTCCTGTTTGGCCACCACTTGCGCGGCCTGCGAGTACAGCACCCAGACGCGGACGCCGGCGGCGATCAGGCAATCGATCAGCCGCAGGCCGTAGGGCAGGCCGGAGGCGCCGGTCAGGGCGACGGTGACGGTTTGGATCGGGCGCATGAATGTTTCCTGTAGGCGGGGGCGGCCCGAACGCGTTCAGTTCTGGCGGTAAAGCTGGCGATGGCGCACCAGCACCTGTTCGGCGGCGAACAGGCGGGCAAGCCGTTCCGTGATGTAGACCGAGCGGTGCTGGCCGCCGGTGCAGCCGACGGCGACGGTCAGATAGCTGCGGTTTTCCATGCTGAAACAGGGCAGCCATTTGCTGACCAGCTGCTGGATGTCGTCCACCATCTGCTGCACTTCCGGCGTTTGCTGGAAGAAGTCGATGATGGGCTGGTCGCGGCCGGTGAACGGGCGCAGCTGCGGGTCGTAATAGGGGTTGGGCAGGCAGCGGACGTCGAACACGAAGTCGGCGTCCCGCGGCAGGCCGTGCTTGAAGCCGAAGGATTCGAAGATCAGGGTCAGCCGGCTGCTGTCGGCGTCCACCAGTTCGCGCACCCAGCTGCGCAGCGCGTTGGCGGACAGCTCGCTGGTGTCGATGCGGGTGCCCAGCTCCATGATCTCGGCCAGCATTTCCTGTTCCAGCAGAATGCTTTCCTCCACCGTGACGTCGGCGCCGGACAGCGGGTGGCGGCGGCGGGTTTCGGAGAAGCGCTTGACCAGGGTGGCGGGCGTGGCCTCCAGGAACAGCAGGCGCACGTCCACCTGCTGGGCCCGCAGTTTTTCCATTTCCGCCGGCAAGGCGCCCAGCGACGGGCCGGAACGGGTGTCCACGCTGATGGCGATCTGTTCGTAGCCGTAGTCGGCGTACAGCGACATCGCCTCGTGCAGCATGGTGGCCGGCAGATTGTCCACGCAGTAGAAGCCGGCGTCTTCCAGCGCGCGCAGCGCCACCGACTTGCCGGAACCGGACAGGCCGCTAATC
Source organism: Chromobacterium sp. LK11 (assembly GCF_001043705.1). Taxonomy (NCBI): domain Bacteria; kingdom Pseudomonadati; phylum Pseudomonadota; class Betaproteobacteria; order Neisseriales; family Chromobacteriaceae; genus Chromobacterium; species Chromobacterium sp. LK11. The sequence goes on along the minus strand of NZ_LDUR01000027.1, from coordinate 217,743 downwards.
AATATCAGGCGCATTTTCCTGGTCTCTGAGGAAGTTGGTGTGGCGTTCGATGAATTCGCGCGTGCTGTCGATGCCGCGCAGCTGCAGGATGTAGTTGCGCACCGCGGCCTCCACCAGCACCGCCAGGTTGCGGCCGGCGGCCACCGGCAGCACCACCTTGCGGATGGTGACGCCGATGATGTCCTGGGTCTCGGACTGGATGTTGAGGCGGTCCAGCGCCTGCATCGCCTGGTCGTTGGCCTTGACCAGATGGATGATCAGCCGCAGCACCTTCTTCGGCCGCACCGCGGTTTCGCCGAAGATGGTGCGGATGTTGAGGATGCCCAGGCCGCGCACTTCCAGGAAGTCGCGCAGCAGCGGCGGACAGCGGCCTTCCAGCGTGTCCGGGCCGATGCGGTATAGTTCCACCGCGTCGTCGGCCACCATGCCGTGGCCGCGGGAAATCAGTTCCAGCGCCAGTTCGCTCTTGCCCATCGCCGAATCGCCCATGATCAGCACGCCGATCTCGAACACGTCGAGGAAGACGCCGTGCAGCACGGTGGACACCGCCAGCGCCCGCGCCAGATAGATGCGCAGCACATCCATCAGGTAGGGGCTTTCCAGCTTGGTGGTCATCAGCGGGACGTTGTGGGTGTGGCAGTAGTCGCGCAGCAGCTTGGGCACCGGCTGGTCGTTGGCCACCATCACCACCGACATGCTCTTGTGGAACAGCTGGTCCAGCGCGGTCTTGGCGGCGGACTGCTCCAGCCGGTTCAGATAGTCCACCTCGGCGAGGCCCAGCACCTGGACCCGGTTGGGGTGGATGAAATTGAGGTGGCCGACCAGCGCCTGCGTGGGGCGCTGTTCGTCGTTGCCTATCATATTGTCGGCGCCGCCGGTGCCCGCGACCCAGGTCAGGTTGAGCTTCTGCTGGTTTTCCTGGTACAGCCGGCGGACGCTGATGCTAGGCATTGGGCACCCAATTATTGAGCAGCTGGTAGAGCTCGTCGCGGATGGAGATGCCCAGCATCTGCTCGCGCATCTGGCGGCTGGAGAACAGTTGCGCCAGCTCGGACAGCACTTGCAGGTGCAGGTCGGTGGCCTGTTCCGGCACCAAGAGCACGAACAGGCACTGCACCGGCTTGCCGTCGGGGGCGTCGAAGGGAATGGGGGTCTTCAGGCGGATGAACACGCCCATCGCCTCCTTCAGGCCGCGCGCGCGGCCGTGCGGAATCGCCACGCCCTGGCCAAGGCCGGTGGAGCCGAGCTTTTCGCGGGCGAACAGGCAATCGAAGATTTCGCTGCGCGCGATGCCCCGGGTATTTTCAACCAAGAGGCCGACTTGTTCGAACACGCGTTTCTTGCTGGCGACGTCGAGATCCAGCAGCACGTGTTCGGGAGTCAGGATTTTGCCGATGAGGTTCATATTGGATTATGCATGCGGCTGAGAAAAACCCGGCAATTCTACGTTGCCTTGATAGTACTGAAAACGGGCAAGTGCAAAGAAAAGCGGGAACCCGCAGGCCCCCGCCTTCCAATTCAAGGGATTACAGGCTGGCTTCAGGGGCCGGAGCACGGTGTTCAGACTGCTTTTCCTTGTGTTTCAGCACTTGGCGGTCCAGCTTGTCGATCAACAGATCGATGGCGGCGTACATATCGGATTCGGTGGCTTCCACGTGGATGTCCTTGCCGGACAGATGCACGTTGACTTCAGCTTTTTGCACCAGTTTATCAACAGACAGAGTAACGGAAATGTCGATCACATGGTCGACATGTCGAGTAACGCGCTCCATTTTGGTTTCAACGTATTCGCGCAGGGCGGGAGTTACTTCCAGATGCAGTCCAGTTACTTTGAGGTTCATACCCTAGCTCCTTCTGGTGTTGACAGTCCGGTCGGGTCGGCCGGATCGCTGTATTCTGCCGCGCGGATCACAGCGTCTTGCGCTGGTTGACCGGCGGTATCTGCATGGCTTCACGATACTTGGCTATCGTGCGTCTGGCAACTTGTATTCCCTGTTTGGCCAGCGCTTCGACCAGGGCGCTGTCGGACAGCGGCTTGCTCGGCGATTCGGCGTCTATCAGGCTGCGGATGTGGGCCTTGATCGCGGTGGCGGAGCATTCGCCGCCGCTGTCGGTTTCCAGCGCGCTGCCGAAGAAATACTTGAGCTCGAACAGGCCGCGCGGGCAGAGCAGGTATTTCTGGGTGGTGACCCGGGAAACCGTGGATTCATGCAGGCCCAGCTCGTCCGCGATGTCGCGCAGGATCAGCGGGCGCATGGCCACTTCGCCGTGTTCAAAGAACGATTGCTGCCGTTCAACGATAGCTTCCGCCACTTTCAGGATAGTGTCAAATCGCTGCTGGATGTTCTTCACCAGCCATTTCGCCTCCTGCAGCCGCGAGGACATTTCGCCGTTGCCGCCGCGGTTTTCCGCCAGCAGCCGCGCGTACATCTGGTTGACGCGCAAGCGCGGCACCGCGCCGCCGTTGAGGGTCGCCACCCAGCGCCCCTTGCGTTTGCGGACCGAGATGTCGGGGATCACGTACTGGGTGTCGCTGGCGCCGAAACCGGCGGTGGGGCGGGGGTTGAGGCGGGCGATCAGCGCCTGGGCGGCGCGCAGCGCGGCGTCGTCGACGCCCAGCTGCTTTTTCAGCCGGGTGTAGTCGCGGTTGCCCAGCAAGGCCAGGTGGTCGCGGACGATGGCCAGCGCCAACTCGCGCTGAGGCTCGTCCGGGTCCAGCCGCTGCAATTGCAGCGCCAGCGCCTCCGGCAGCGAACGCGCGCCGACGCCGGGCGGGTCGAACTGCTGCAGCAGGCGCAGGCCTATCATCAGTTCGTCGGCCTCGATTTCCAGCTCCAGCGGCAGGTGGCTGGCGATGTCTTCCAGCGTCTGGCCCAGATAGCCGTCGTCGTCCAGTTCTTCGATCAGCAGTTGCACGATGGCCTGGTCGCGCGTCGGCAGCGCCACTTCGCCCAGTTGCGCCAGCAGGTGCTCGCGCAGGCTGATCGGACAGGGCACGTTCAGCATCGGGTCCAGCTCGTCGTCGCCGTCGCCGCGGCGGCCGCCGCTGCCCCAGTCGCTCAGTTCGCCGGCCTCGGCGCCGCGCTCGCCGTCGTCGCCGGAGGCTTCGTCGCGGGTTTCCGCGGCGGCGTCCTGCTCCTGGCCGGCGGGGGCGTCGGGCGCCTCGCCCTGCGGCGCTTCGTCGCCGCGCTCCAGCAAGGGGTTGTCCAGCAGGAAGCGCTCGACTTCGGTCTGCAGGTCGAGGGTGGACATCTGCAGCAGCTTGATCGACTGCTGCAGCTGCGGCGTCAGGGTCAGCTGCTGCGATACCTTGAGCTGAAGGGTCTGTTTCATCGCTTACAGGTGGAAGTGTTCGCCAAGATAGACTTCGCGCACCTTCTCGTTGTTAACCAGTTCCTCCGGCTCGCCGGAGGCGAGCACCGAGCCTTCGCTGATGATGTAGGCGCGGTCGCAGATGCGCAAGGTTTCGCGCACGTTATGGTCGGTGATCAGCACGCCGATGCCGCGCTCCTTCAGGAAGGAGATGATTTTCTGGATGTCGATCACCGCGATCGGGTCGACGCCGGCGAAGGGTTCGTCCAGCAGGATGAAGCGCGGCCGGGTGGCCAGCACGCGGGCGATCTCGACGCGGCGGCGTTCGCCGCCGGACAGCGACAAGGCGCTGCTGTCGCGCAGGTGGCCGATGTTGAGGTCGTCCAGCAGCAGCTCCAGCTCCTTCTCCAGTTCCTTGCCCTTGAGGCCGGACACTTCCAGGATGGCGGCGATGTTCTCCTCCACCGTCATGCGGCGGAAGATGGAGGCTTCCTGCGGCAGGTAGCCGAGGCCCAGGCGCGCGCGCTGGTGGATGGGGTAGTGGGTGATCACCTGGTCATCCAGACGGATCTCGCCGTCGTCGGCGCCGATCAGGCCGACGATCATGTAGAAGCTGGTGGTCTTGCCGGCGCCGTTGGGGCCGAGCAGGCCCACCACCTCGCCGCTGGCGATTTCAAGCGCCACGTCCTTGACCACGGTGCGTTTCTTGAAGCGCTTGCGCAGGCGCTCCACCTTGAGCACGCTTTGCGTCATTTGGCGGCTCCGCTGGCGGGTTTGGCCGCTGCCGGCTGGGAGGCGGTGTTCTTGGGCTGCAGGATCACGGTGACGCGGCCCTTGTTGGGGCCGGTGGCGGTGCCGCCGGTCACTTGATAGGTTTCGTTCTGGGTGTTGTAGGTGATTACGTTGCCCACCACCAGATCGCCTTCGCGTTTGACGCGGGCGTTGCCGGTCAGCACTGCGAGGTTGGCCGAGCTGCTGTAGTCGAGGCGGCTGGACTGGCCTTCCACCCATTCGTTCTTGCCGTCCATCTTCTGGCGGAAGGTGACGATGCGGCCGGTGGCCACCAGGGTCTGGTTGCCCTGCTTGTCCTGGGTGGCGACGACTTTGTCGGCGTTCAGGCGCAAGGTGCCCTGGATGATCACCACATTGCCTTCGCAAGTGGACACGCCCTTGATCTGGTCCATGGTGCAGCCGTTGTCGCTGGTGATTTCCATCGGCTTGGTGCGGTCGGCCTGTTCGGCGTGGGCGACGGAGGCGGCGGCCAGCGCCAGGCCGGCCAGCAGGAGACGGAGCTTATTTTTCATAAATGATCTTGGTGTGAGACAGCAGGTTCAACAAACCTGTCTGTTGCTGGTAGATGAAGCCCACGGAGTTGCCGTGCGATTTGCCCTGAAAGAACACGGTGGGCGCGGCGGAGCGGGCGATTTTCTTGGCGGTGTCGACATGCATGGCGCTGGTGACGACCTTGGTTTCCGGCTTGTCCGCGGCGGCGGGCTGGATCATGGTCGCCTTCTTGTCGAAATAGGCCTGCTGGGTCTTGTTGTTGTAACGGCCGACGTCGCCGATCAACTGATATTGCAGCGCGCCTTGCTGGTATTGGTAAAGCTCGGGGTTTTCGAAGAAGGCGTCGTCCTTGCCCGGGTACTGCCACATGCGCGTGGCGATCAGCCGTTCGTAGAGCTTGCCTTGCGGGTCGAAGCGGGTGGCGATCAGGTGCTCGGCCACGTACTCGGGCTTGTCCGGGTCCAGTTCGCGGCGGTTGCTGTCCCAGCGCGAGACCTGGTCCAGCCACACGGTCAACAGGCCGGTCAGGCCGACCAGCAGCAGCGGGAACAGCCGGTGGGAACGCAGCAGGCGGATCATGCCAGATATCCCGCCAGGATTTTATCGAAGGAGCCCTGGGCCTGCATGATCAACTCGGCCAGCTCGCGCACCGCGCCCTTGCCGCCTGAGCAGCCGGTCACGTAGTGGGCGTGCTGGCGCACCAGGGCCGGCGCTTCCGGCACGGCGACGGCCAGGCCGACGCGGGTGAGGATGGGCAGGTCGATCAGGTCGTCGCCGATGAAGGCGCATTCTTCGGCGCTTAGGCCGGTGCATGCCAGCAGCTCGGCCAGGGCCAGCTTCTTATCGTGCACGCCGCCGTAGTAGTGGTCGATCTGCAGCGCCTGGGCGCGGTGTTCGACGCAGCGGTCGGCGCGGCCGGAGATGATGGCCAGCCGGACCCCGGTGGATCGCAGCAGGCGCAGGCCCAGGCCGTCCTGCACATTGAAGGATTTGCTTTCTTCGCCGTGGGCGTTGTAGTAGATGCGGCCGTCGGTCATCACGCCGTCCACGTCCATGATCAGCAGCTTGACCTTGCGGGCCTGCTCAAAAATGCTTTGCATGCTTGTCCTTGCTAATGCCGGCGACTCAGATCACGCCGGCCTTGAATAGGTCGTGCAGATGCAGCGCGCCTATCAGCTTGTTGTCTTCATCTACGACCAGCAGACTGGTGATCTTGTTCTGTTCCATCAGGAACACCGCCTCGGTGGCCAGTTTTTTCGGGCCTATGGTGCGCGGCGAGGGGCTCATCACCTGGTCGATGCTCAGATCGTAGAGGTTGGCGGAGCGCTCCAGCGTGCGGCGCAGGTCGCCGTCGGTGTAGACGCCCAGCAGGGAGTCGTCGGCGGCGCAGACGGCCAGCATGCCCAGCCGCTTGCGCGACAGTTCCAGTAACGCGTCCTTCAGCGGCGTGCCCGGCGCCACCCGCGGCAATTCGTCGCCGCTGTGCATGATGTCGGAAACGTGAACCAGCAGCTTGCGGCCCAGGCTGCCGCCCGGATGCGACAGCGCGAAATCGCCCTGGCCGAAGCCGCGCGCGTCCATCAGCGTGACCGCCAGCGCGTCGCCCAGCGCCATCTGCACCGTGGTGCTGGTGGTGGGGGCCAGGCCCAGCGGGCAGGCTTCCTTCTCCACGCGCGCGTCCAGGTGGATGTCGGCCTCCTGCGCCATGGTGGAGCCGTCGCGTCCGGTCATGCAGATCAGACGCACGCCTTTGCGCTTCAAGGCCGGCAGCAGCGCGATGATCTCGTCGCTTTCGCCGGAGTTGGACAGCGCCAGCACGATGTCCTGGGCGGTGATCATGCCCAGGTCGCCGTGGGCGGCCTCGCCCGGGTGGACGAAGAAGGCCGGCGTGCCGGTGCTGGCCAGCGTGGCGGCGATCTTGCGCGCCACGTGGCCGGACTTGCCCATGCCGGTGACCACCAGCCGGCCGGCGCTGGCCAGGATCAGGTCCACGGCGGCGAGAAAGTCGCCGTTCAGGCTGCTCGACAGCGCGGTGAGGGCTTCGGACTCGATCTGCAGGACTTCCCGGGCCAATTGAAGCCGGGACGGAGCTTGTACTTTTTCCATAATTCGAAAGTATATCAAAGGTTATAATCGCTGAACGCAGGCTGGTGCATCTTTTGCTTGGCATGTGTTAAAAATTGCAGCCTTCCACCCCATCAGCCTCAGGAGTTCCGCCGCGCGATGCATTCGTCTCTTGCCCCTATCGTCTTGGTTCTGCTGGCCGCGGTGTTGTCGGTGACTTTGTGCCGCAGCCTGAAAGTGCCGGCCATGCTCGGCTATCTGGTGGTGGGCTTCCTGGCCGGCCCCGGCGTGATGAATCTGATTCCGCAAGGCGAGGAAACCGCCTTTCTCGGCGAGATCGGCATTGTCTTCATGATGTTTTCCATCGGCCTGGAGTTTTCCCTGCCCAAGCTACGCGCGATGCGGCAGCTGGTGTTCGGCGTCGGCTTCGGTCAGGTGGCGGCGACCATGCTGCTGGTGGGGCTGGCGGTGGGCTGGCTCAGCGGCAGCCCGCTGACCGGCTTCGCCGTCGGCGGCGCGCTGGCGATGTCGTCCACCGCCATCGTCAGCAAGCTCTTGAACGAGCGGCTGGAGCTGAACCAGACCCACGGCCAACTGGCCATCGGCGTGCTGCTGTTCCAGGACATCGCGGTGGTCCCCTTGCTGATTCTGTTCCCGGCCTTCGCCGGCGGCAGCGACACCTTGTGGATGGATCTGGGCCTGGCGGCGCTGAAGGTGGTGGTGGTGCTGGCCTTGTTGCTGTTTTTCGGCCAACGGCTGCTGCGGCCGTGGTTCCATCTGGTGGCGCGCCAGCGCTCGGGCGAGCTGTTCATGATCAATGTGCTGCTGGTGACCTTGGGCGTGGCCTGGCTGACCGAGCTGTCCGGCCTGTCGCTGGCCTTGGGCGCCTTTGTCGCCGGCATGTTGATTTCGGAAACCGAATACCGTTACCAGGTGGAGGAGGACATCCGCCCGTTCCGCGACATCCTGTTGGGCTTCTTCTTCGTCACCGTCGGCATGAAGCTGGAGCTGACGGTGTTGTTCGAGCGCTTCGGCGAAGTGCTGCTGATGCTGGCCCTGCTGCTGCCTATCAAGGTGGCGGTGGTGTTCGGCGTGGCGCGCGGTTTCCGTCACAAGTCCAATGAGTCCATGCGCGCCGCGCTGGCGCTGGCCCAGGGCGGCGAATTCGGCTTCGTGCTGCTGGCGCTGGCCTTGAACCTGCATCTGGTGCCGGCCGGCACCGCCCAGGCGGCGATCGCCGCGATTCTGATTTCCATGCTGATCGCGCCCTTCCTGATCCTGTACGGCGACAAGATCACCCGCCGCCTGATCAAGCAGGACTGGATGTTCCAGGCGCTGGACCTGCACCACATGCTGGTGGAGAGCATGTCCAAGAACGATCACGTGGTGATCTGCGGCTACGGCCGCAGCGGCCAGGCGCTGGCGCGCTTGCTGGAGGCGGAGGAGATTCCGTTCTTCGCGCTGGACATGGACCCGGAGCGGGTGCGCGAGGCCGGCGAGGCCGGCGATCCGGTGGTGTTCGGCGACGCCGGCAAGCACGAGGTGCTGGTGGCGGCCGGCCTGATGCGCGCCAAGGCGGTGGTGGTGACTTTCGCCGACACCCACGCGGCGTTGCGCATTCTGAGCTCGGTCGAACACGCGCGGCCGGGGCTGCCGGTGATCGTGCGCACCGTGGACGACAGCGATATGGATCAGCTGCGCCACGCCGGCGCCGACGAGGTGGTGGCCGAGGTGATGGAGGGCAGCCTGATGCTGGCCTCGCAGGCCTTGCTGGTGGTCGGGGTGCCGCCGAGCCGGGTGGTGCGCCGCATCCGCGCGGTGCGCGAGGAGCGCTACGGCCTGTTCCGCGGCTTTTTCCGCGGCGCCAGCGACGAGGGCGAGGCCATGGACGAAGCCTTGGTGCCGCGCTTGCAGAGCGTGCAGGTCTGCACCGGGGCGGCGGCGGTGGGCCAGCCCTTGGCCAATCTGCATTTGGGGGATTTGGGCGTGGAGCTGAAGGCGATCCGCCGCCAGCGGGTGCGACGCACTGATTTCGACGACAGTTTCGAGGTGGAGCAGGGCGACGCGCTGGTGTTGCTGGGCACGCCGGAGCAGCTGGCGCTGGCCGAGTACCGGATTCTGCAGGGGGAGTAGCGGTTTAGGAAGGGGCTCTCGATCTGCCGAGCGTCGTGGCGCGCCATAGGGTGAGCGCCACTTCAGACATGCCCGGATACCGCATGTGGATTCCGCTTGCTAAGTCTTTAGGCGTGGTCTCGCTCCAGCCTGTGGGGCTTTGCCGGTGTTGAAGGCGTAAACGGAAACGGCCCCCGCGACGTGAGTCGCGGGGGCCGTTCGTGTTGAAGTCGCTTGCCGGGGCTTAGAACGTGTTTACGATCTCGCGGGCTAAGGCGAAAACGGCTGAGAAAGCGGAATGTACACGTGGTACATGAGCATTTCGAAGCTGTACTCACCGTGTAACGCTCCACGACGCGCAGCAGATCGTAAACAGGTTCTTAAGGCAGGATGGTGGTGATCTGCTTTTGCAACTGCTGTTTCAGCGCTTGTTGCTTCTCTACCTCGGTCTTCTTGCCCTTGACCATGGCGTTGAAGTCCAGCGCGTACACCGGCGCGTTCAGCGGGCCGGTGATCTTCAGCGGCACGTTGACGCCCTTGAGGCGGGCGAAGGCCAGCGGGTTGGCCTGCACGTCCATGGTGTAGTCGACGATGCTCTGCTTCAGGTCTATCTTGCCGCCGCCGCCCACATTCATCAGCTGAGAGGCCAGCTTCAGGTCCTGGCTGCGCGCCACGCCCTTGTCCAGGCGGAAGCTGCTGGACAGCGTGGAGAAGGTGGTTTTCTGGTCGTTCTGCGCGGCGCTGTTCCATTCCTTCAGCTCGGCCGGCAGGTTCTTCAGCGCCGCCACCAGGTCGATGCCGGTCAGCGCGCCGTTGTTCAGGCTCATCTGCACATTGCCGCTCAGGGTGTCGCGCAGCTGGGCGAAAGATTTGCCGTCGGCGTTGATGTCTATCTTGCCGTTGCCCTTGCCGTCCAGGCGGCTGAAGTTGAACAGGTCCACCAGCAGCGGCCGGATCTTCATGCCTTGCAGCGTCTGGTTCACTTTCAGCTGCGGCACGTCGCGGCGGCTGAGGCTGGCGTCGCCCTGCAGCCGGCCTTCGTAGATGTCGGCCGACATCTGGTCCAGCTCCAGCTCGCGCGGGTTGACGCGCACATTGCTGCTGATCTGCTTGATGCGGAAGCGGCCCACCGCCAGTTCGCCTATCGCCACCTTGCCGGTGAGGTCGAACAGGTCCAGCCAGTCCAGCGGGATGTCGCCGGTGTTCTGGAAGATGGCCACCGGATCGCCCTTGCTTTCCGGCAGATAGCGGTTCAGGTCCAGCCGGCCCACCGACACCGTCGCCTCGTGGCGCGGCTTGATCAGGCCGTACTGGCTGACGGTGACCGCCAGGTCGGAGCCGTCCATCTTGCCGGCGACGCGCAGATTGAAGCGCGGCTCGTCCAGGTCGCCGTCCAGCGCGCCGTCCATGGTGGAGACCAGCTTGCCGCGCGGCAGCAGCGGGGTGGTGATGGTGGAGGTCAGCGCCAGCGGCTGCATCCGCAATTGGTTCATGCCGGCCAGGGACAGCGGCGCGTTGAGCTTGACGTTGACCTTGGTGGAGCCGGCCAGCCAGTTGAAGTCGCCGTGCAGCTTGTCGGCGTACAGGCCGGCTTCGTTGAGCTTGAGGTTTTCCAGCGCGGCTTCCAGCTGGTACTGGCTGCGCGCGTAGCTGAGCTTGGCGCTCAGCTGGCCGGAGGGCATGGTCAGCTCGTCGAAGCTGGCGTTGATCTGCGGCAGCGCCAGGTGGACTTCGCTGCTGGGCCGCTCGCTGCTGAAGGCGAGCGCCACATTGCTGCCGGTGGCCTGCAAGGTGGCGAAATTGAGTTTGTACTGGCCGCTGACGGTGAGCTTGCTTTCGCCCAGGCCGGGCACCTGAGTCATCGCCACCGCGTCCAGCGCTTCCAGGCTGACCTGGTCGTCCTGGATGGACAGCGGGGTGTTGACCGCCAGCCGCACCGGACGCGAGCCCTGTTCCAGGATGGCGCCGGCGCTGAGGCTGGCGCTGCCGCGCAGATCGTCGGCGTCCAGGCTGATGCTGGCGACGCGGCTGTCGGTATGCGTCATCTGGTCGGACAGCACCAGGGTGCCTTCGCGTATCTTCAGCGTGTCCAGCTTGACGGAAAAGCTGCTCTGGCTATGGCGCTGGAACAGGTCGGCGATGGACAGGCGGCCGTCTTCGCCGCGGCTGATGTTGGCGCTGGGGCCGTACAGGGCCACCGAACTCACTTCGCGGTTGCCGAACAGCAGCGGCCACCAGGCCAGGCCGACGCGCAATTCCTCCACGCGGGCGAAAGGCGTTTGCTGGCCCGGTTCGGAGACGGAGAGTTTTTCGATCTGGATGCCGGGGGAGGGGAACAATACCGGAGTGACGCGGCCCTCGATGCTGATGACGCGGCCGGTGTCCTGCAAGGCGTGCGACAGGGTGCCGCGCACCTGGGCTTCATTGAATTGCCAGTAGATCAGCGATTGCACCAGCACGACGACCGCAATCAGCGCGGTGAGGCTGTAAACAGCGATGCGAAGCCACAGCCGGCCGGAGTTCAATTTCATTGGGGGATGCTCGGATGGGCCATGCCAGCGCTTGGATCTAGGTTACGGGTTGGGAAATCGGACTGGAGCGGGTGAAGGGAATCGAACCCTCGTCGTAAGCTTGGGAAGCTTCTGCTCTACCATTGAGCTACACCCGCGCGTTTTCGGCTAGAGCGCCCGAATGTAGCGGTTTTTGCCTGTTTTGGCAAGGCGCCGCGGCGGAGCGGACGGCTCCGGCGGCGACGGCGCGAGCTAAGCGATTGATAAACAAGCGCGCGCTCAACGCTCTTTGCGCAGCCCGGCCAACAAGGCCTCCAGCTGATCGGTAGCCTGGCCCCAGCCACTGGCGAAGCCCATCGCCTCGTGCTCGCGCAGGTCGGCCTCGGTCCAGTGCAGGACGTCGGCGCGGTAATGGGTCTTGCCGTCGCGGGCTTCGAAGTCCAGCATCACGGTCATGAAGGGCTTGGCCGACGGCAACCAGGCCTCGGTATAGGCGTCGGTGAACACCAGCCGGCGTCCGGGCCGCACTTCCAGATAGACGCCGCGATTGGGGAAGTCCTGTCCTTCCGGACTGCGCATCACCACCAGGCTGGAGCCGCCGGGCCGGACGTCCAGTTCGGCCGAGGCCACGGTCCACGGCCGCGGGGTGAACCATTGGCATAGCAGTTCGGCTTCGGTCCAGGCGCGGTAAACCTGTTCCGGCGGGGCGTCGATCAGCCGTTCCAGCGTGAGCCGGTACGGGCCGTTGGCGTGGTCCATGGCGGGCCTTTCGGGTGGAGGTATCGGCTCAGATTAGTTCTTTGTCATGAGGTTCGCAATCCCGCCGCCGGAATTTGCCCACGCAGCGCCCGGGCCAGGCGGGCGACGCCTTGCTCCAACTGAGCCGGCTCCAGCGCGCCGAAGCCCAGGCGCAGCGCGGGGATGTCGCGGCCGTCGCCGGCGAAGGCGCCGCCGGGCAGGACGCGCGCGCCGGCGTTTTGCGCGTCCGCGCACAGCCGCGGCATGTCCACCCAGGACGGCAGCCGCAGCCACAGCGCCAGGCCGCCTTCGGGCAGATCGTAGTCGGCCAGGCCGGCCAGATGGCGGTCTATCGCGTCGGCCAGCGCCTGGCGGCGCGCGCGATAGACTCGCAGCGCGCGGCGGAGATGGCGTTTCAGTTCGCCGCTGTGCATCAGTTCCGCCACCGCCAGCTCGGTGACGGCGTTGCCCTGGCGGTCTATCAGCATGATGTCGGCGGCGCAGCGCTCGATGATGGCGGGCTCGGCCACCAGATAGCCGACGCGCAGGCCCGGGGCCAGCACTTTGGACAGGGAGCCGACGTAGACGATGCGCTCGGCGGCGTCCAGGCTGGCCATCGGCAGCGCCGGGCTGCGGCTGAAGTGGAATTCGTGGTCGTAATCGTCCTCGATGATGGCGAAGCCGTAGCGCCGCGACAGGGCCAGCAATTGCAAGCGCCGTTCGGCCGGCATCATCAGGGTGGTCGGGTATTGGTGGTGCGGGGTCAGGTAGACGGCCTTGACCGGCTGGGTTCGGCACAGCCTCTCCAGCGCGTCCGGCCGCATGCCGGCGGCGTCCAGTTCCACATCCAGCGGCCGCGCGCCCAGGGAGCGGAAGGCTTCGCGCGCCGGCGGATAGCTGAGCGCGTCCAGCGCCACGGCGTCGCCGGGCCGCAGCAGCGCGCGGCCGGCCAGATAGATGCCCATCTGGCTGCCGCGCACCAGGCAGATGCGTTCGGCGTCAGCATCCAGGCCGCGCTCCATGTCCAGCATTTCCGCCAAGGCCTGGCGCAAGGGCAATTCTCCGCGCGGATCGCCGTAGGCCAGCCGCCCGGCGCGGGCGGCGGCGATCAGCGCGCGGCGGTAGGCGCGCCCCAGCACGTCGAAGGGAATCAGCCGCGAATCCGGCACCCCGTCGCCGAAGTCGATGGCGTCGTTCGTGGGGACGCTTGTCGGCGTCCGCGCGGCGGCCGGTGCGGGCCGCGGCGACAACAGCGGCAGGCTGGGCGCGACGAAGGTGCCGCGCCGGCCCTGGGTCAGCAGCCAGCCTTGCGCCGCCAGTTCCTCATAGGCCAGCACCGCGGTCTTGCGGTTGACGCCCAACTGCGCCGCCAATTCGCGGCTGCCCGGCAGCGGCGCGCCCGGCGGCAGCCGGCCGCGCTGGATGTCGGCGCTGATCCGCTGGGCGATTTGCAGGTGCACCGGCAGCCCGCCGCCTCGGTCCAGGCTGAGTTGCAAATCCCATTTGCGCAGCATGCGCGCTCTCCTTCCCTGGTCCGCACTTCTGGTTTCTGGACCATCAATCTTATCAAAACTGGATGTTTTTGCTGGTCCAAAGACCGCCTAAAGTCTTTCCGGTCATCAGCGCCGCCGACGCGGCGAGAGAGATCAAGGAACGGAAATGACGGAACAGACAGACAGCGGCGCGCGCGGCTACCGGCTGGCGGCGATAGAGAGGCTGGGACGCGAGGTGCGCGGCTTGCGGCTGGAGTGCGTCGATGCGGAGCCGCTGCGTTTTCGCGGCGGGCAGTTCGTGTCGGTGACGGCTCCGGGCGGGCTGACGCGCAGTTATTCGATGGCGGCGGCGCCGCGCGCCGACGGCGGCGTGGAGCTGCAGGTGCGGCTGCAGCCGGGCGGGGCGTTTTCCGAATGGCTGAGTCGGCAAGCGCGGCCGGGCGACGCGCTTTGGCTGGAGGGGCCCTACGGTGACTGCGTGTGGCGGGAGGACTCCGGCGCCGAACAGGCGCTGATGCTGGCCACCGGCACCGGCATCGCGCCGCTGCGGGCGATGTTGCTGCAGGGACTGGGCGCGGCCGGAGGCCGGCCGGTGACCTTGTACTGGGGCGGCCGCACCGTGGACGACCTGTATTTGCTTGAGGAGATGCGGGCGTGGGAGCGCGAGCGTCCGGGTTTCCGCTTCGAGCCGGTGCTGTCCGAACCCGGACCGGGTTGGGACGGACGGCGCGGTTTCGTCCAGCAGGCGGCGGCCGAGGATTTCCCCTGTTTGCGCGCCGCCGAGGTCTATGCCTGCGGCGCGCCGGCGATGGTGGGCGCTGCGCGCCAGTTGCTGACGCGACAGCGCGGCCTGCCGGAGGAACGCTTCCTGGCCGACGCGTTTCAGCCGGCGCTTTCCGCCGCATCCGCCCTGGAGGCGGTGGCCTTGAGCGTGCGCGTCGCGGATGGCGGGGAGCGGAGGCTGGAAGTGGCCGCCGCCGGCAGCCTGATGCAGGCGCTGGCCGCCGCCGGGCTGATGCGCGGCGTTTGCGGCGGGCAGGCCGCCTGCGGCACTTGCCTGGTGCGCGTCGGACAGGACTGGCTGCCGCGCTTGCCGGCGATGGAGCGTACGGAGCGGCGGCTGCTGGCGGCGCTGGAAGTGCTGGAAGTGAATGACGGCCGCAGCCGGCTGGCTTGTCAGATCGCGCTGCAGCCGCGCTTGCACGGTTTGAGCGTTGTCGTACCCGGGTAGGCGGCCGCCTGCCCGCATTCAGCAAAGGAGCATGAAATGGAAGCAAACCTTGAACAATCGGCCTTGGAGGGCGTGGGCCCGGCCTTCGATCCGCAGCAATTGATGGCGGTGCGCGACAAAACCCGGCAGGCGATCGCCTTGATCGCCGCGGCGATGCGGCCGGGGATGCTGGAGGAGGACGCGGTGGAACTGGCCAAGGACATCCTGGCCGAGCGCGGCATGCTGCGCGGCTGGCACGACGTTTACGTGCGCTTTGGCCGCAATACGCTGAAGACTTTCGGCGCGGCCTCCGATCCCGGCGTGCGCCTGGGCGACGACGATATTTTCTTCATCGACATCGGCCCGGTGTGGAAACAGTGGGAGGGCGACGGCGGCGACAGCTTCGTCACCGGCGCCGATTCTGAGATGGCGCGCTGCGCCGCCGACGCCCGCGCCATTTTCCACGAGGTGAGGCGCAAATGGGCGAGCGAAGGCTGTAGCGGGCGCGAGCTGTACCGGTTCGCCGAGGACTGCGCCGCCGGCCGCGGCTGGGCGCTGAACCTGGACCTGTCCGGCCACCGGCTGGCGGATTTCCCGCATGCGGCCATCCACGAGGGGCCGCTGGCGGAGGTGGACTTCACGCCGGCGCGCATGCTGTGGGTGCTGGAAATCCATATCCGCCACCCGTCGCGGCCCTTCGGCGCCTTCTTCGAGGACATGTTGCTGGAGGATGCCTGTTTCGAGGAGTGATGGGCGCCTAGGACTTGCTTACAGTCCCAGCTCGCTCAGGCCGGGATGATCGTCCGGCCTGCGTCCCAGCGGCCAGTGGAACAGGCGCTCGTCTTCGCGGATGGCCAGATCGTTGATGCAGGCGTAGCGGCGTTGCATCAGGCCGTCGGCGGCGAACTCCCAGTTTTCGTTGCCGTAGGAACGGAACCACTGGCCGGCCTCGTCCCGCCATTCATAGGCGAAGCGCACCGCGATGCGCTCGCCGTCGTGGGCCCACAACTCCTTGATCAGCCGGTATTCGTGTTCGCGCCGCCACTTGCGGCTCAGGAAGTCGATGATTTGCGCGCGGCCGCGCGGGAATTCCGCGCGGTTGCGCCATTGGCTGTCCTCGGTATAGGTCTGGGCCACCTGTTCCGGATTGCGGCTGTTCCAGCCGTCTTCGGCCAGGCGGACTTTGAGGACGGCGCCGGCGCGATCGAAGGGCGGCAGCGGCGGACGAAGAGGGGCGGACGAGGACATCTTGTTCTCCTGTGGAAAGGGCTTAAGGAGCGGCCAGTGTGCGCCGCCGCCGCCGCGGGCGGAATAGCCGCGGCCGGCAATGCACTATTGCGCGCGGCGCAAGAGCGCGCCTGGCGCGGGCTGGCGCGCCGCCCGCGCTTGAGGCAGACTGCCGGACTGGGGCGCTCCGCCAGATCTTGCCGAATTCACGCCGTGAACAAATACAGCCAAATCTTTTCCGACATCGTCGCCGACATCGACAACCAGCGTTACCAGCAGGGCGACCGCATCCCTTCCGAAGCCGAACTGATGCAGGGCTACGAGGCCAGCCGCGGCACCGTGCGCAAGGCGGTGGACATGCTGCAGGAGCGCGGCTATGTGCAGAAAATCCACGGCAAGGGCGTGTTCGTGCTGCGTTCCGGCAATATTGAATTCCAGCTCAGCGGCATCGTCAGCTTCAAGGAGGCGCATCAGCACCTGGGCCGCCGCGTCAGCACCCGGGTGGCGGAGATGGAAACGGTGCCGGCGGACGCCCAACTGGCGCGGCTGCTGGACGTGCGCGAGAAAACCCCGCTGCTCAGGATCAAGCGGGTGCGCAATATCGACAATGAAAACGTGATCCTGGACATCAACTACTTCGTCGCCGGCCTGGTGCCGGGGCTGGACCGGGAGGCCGCCGCCGGCTCGATCTACGAATTCATCGAACAGCGGCTGGGCCTGAACATCAGCTACGCGCGCCGGGTGATAGAGGCGCAGGCCTGCGGCGACGACGATCGCCGCTACCTGGACCTGAACGGCATGGACCATGTGATCGTGGTCAAGAACCACACCCATCTCTACGACGGCCGCCAATTCGAATACACCGAGTCCCGCCATCGGCTGGACAAATTCTTCTTCTCCGACGTCGCCCGCCGCAAATAGCGGTCCGGCGTCGCGCGCGCTAATCCCTTGATTTGAAGCGAGCCGTCGCGGCTGTTGCGTCCGCGCACGGGCTTGCTTGATTTTGCGCAAACTCGTCTATACGAGTGTTGACACAACTCGTCTGTACCAGTTAGCGTGCCATCAGCATCGGCGGCGCTTGCCAATACCGCCGCCAGGTTTGATAACGGGCTAGACGGCGCAGACCGCCAGGCCGAGACACACAGGGACCCCCAAATGAGCCACGATTACCAGAACATCGCCGCCCGGATACTCGAAGCGGTGGGCGGCCGCGACAATCTGCAGCAGGCCGCGCACTGCATTACCCGGCTGCGGCTGTCCTTGAAGGACGAAAGCCGGGTGGACCAGGAGGCGCTGCGCCAGGTGGAGCTGATCAAGGGCCAGTTCAGCCACGGCGGGGTGTTTCAGATCGTGATCGGCTCCGGCGACGTGGACCGGGTCTACCAGCCCTTGATCGAACTGGCGGCGCTGCAGCGCGCCACCGTGGCCGAGGTCAAGGCCAGCGGCGATCAGAAACAGGGCCGTCTGCAGCAGCTGGTCAAGGTGTTTTCCGACGTGTTCATGCCCATCCTGCCCGCCATCATCGTGGCCGGCCTGCTGATGGGCTTGAACAATCTGCTGGGCGCCAAGGGCATGTTCATCGACGGCAAGAGCCTGCTGGACGCCTACCTGGGCCTGGACGGGGTGTGGGGGCTGATCAATATGATGGCCAACACCTCCTTCGTGTTCCTGCCGGCGCTGGTGGGCTGGTCGGCGGCCAAGCGCTTCGGCGGCAGCGAGGTGCTGGGCATCGTGCTGGGCCTGCTGCTGGTGCATCCGGACTTGCTCAACGCCTGGAACTACGGCAAGGCCGCCGCCGGCCTGGACGGCGCGGCGCTGCCGTATTTCGACGTGCTGGGCTGGTTCCGCATCGAAAAAGTGGGCTATCAGGGCCAGATCCTGCCCATCCTGGCCGCCACCTGGGTGATGTGCCGGGTGGAGCTGTGGCTGCGGCCGCGGGTGCCCAATTCCGTCCAGCTGCTGGTGGTGCCCATCGTCACCATCGTGGTCAGCGGCGTGCTGGCGCTGGCGGTGATCGGCCCGGTGGCGCGCCATCTGGGTATCGCCATCACCGACGCGCTGGTCTACGTGTTCAATCTGGCGCCGCTGCTGGGCGCGATGCTGTTCGGCGCCCTGTACGCGCCGCTGGTGTTGACCGGCATGCACCATATGTTCATCGCGGTGGACCTGCAGTTGATCGCCAACCAGGGCGGCACCTTCATCTGGCCGATGATCGCGCTGTCCAATATCGCCCAGGGCAGCGCCGCGCTGGCGATGTTCTGGCTGGCGCGCGCCAGCAATGAGAAGAGCATGGCGTCCACCTCGGCGATTTCCGCCTTCTTCGGCATCACCGAGCCGGCGATGTTCGGCGTCAACCTGCGCTACAAGCTGCCGTTCTACGCGGCGCTGGCCGGTTCGGCGCTGGCGGCGGCCACCATTACCCTCAGCCATGTGCGCGCCTCGGCGATAGGCGTAGGCGGCCTGCCGGCCTTCATCTCCATCATTCCGCAGCAGATCCCGATGTTCCTGGCGGGCATGGTGGTGGCGCTGGTGGCGCCGTTCGCGCTGACCTGGGTGTTGGCGCGCCGCCAGCTGCCGCAGTCCTGACGAGAAAGCCGTAGCAATGAACAAGAACCTGAAATCCGCGGTGGTGTACCAGATCTACCCCAAGAGCTTTTACAGCCACCACGGCGCGGCCACCGGCGATCTGCTGGGCGTGGCGGACAAGCTGGACTACCTGGCCTGGCTGGGCGTGGACTATCTGTGGCTGACGCCGTTCTACCGTTCGCCGCAGCGCGACAACGGCTACGACGTCAGCGACTACTACGCGATAGACCCGGCTTACGGCAGCATGGCCGACTTCGAACTGCTGCTGGCCGAAGCCCGGCTGCGCGGCATCGGAGTGATGCTGGACATCGTGGTCAACCACACCTCCACCGAGCACCCGTGGTTCCGCCAGGCGCTGCAGAGCCGGGACAATCCCTATCGCGATTTCTACATCTGGCGCGACCGGCCCAACAACTGGCGCTCCAAGTTCGGCGGATCGGCCTGGGAGTGGGACGAGGCCAGCGGCCAGTATTATCTGCACCTGTTCGACAAGACCCAGGCGGACCTGAACTGGGACAATCCGGCGGTGCGGCGCGCGGTGTTCGACATGATGAATTTCTGGGCGGACAAGGGCGTGGCCGGCTTCCGGCTGGACGTGATCAATCTGATTTCCAAGGACCCGGCCTTTTCCGAGGACGACAGCGACGGCCGCCATTTCTACACCGACGGCCCGCGAGTGCACGAATACCTGCAGCAGATGCACCGCGAAGTGTTCGCCGGCCGGGACTTGATGACGGTGGGCGAGATGTCGTCCACCTCGCTGGAGCACTGCGTCGCCTATTCGCATCCCGAGCGGCGCGAGCTGTCGATGACCTTCAACTTCCACCACCTGAAAGTGGATTACCCGGACGGCGAGAAATGGCGCGCCGCGCCGTTCGACTTCATCGCGCTCAAGCGCATCCTGTCGGACTGGCAGCGCGGCATGCACGAGGGCGGCGGCTGGAACGCGCTGTTCTGGTGCAACCACGACCAGCCGCGGGTGGTGTCGCGCTTCGGCGACGACGGCCGCTACCGGGTGGAGTCCGCCAAGATGCTGGCGTCCACGCTGCACGGCTTGCAAGGCACGCCCTACATCTACCAGGGCGAAGAGATCGGCATGGCCAATCCCGGCTTCGCCGACATCGAAGACTACCGCGACGTGGAAACCCATAACGCCTACCGGCAATTGCTGGCCGACGGTCTGGAGCGCGGGCAGGCGATGGCGGCGATCCGGCAGAAGTCGCGCGACAACTCGCGCACGCCTATGCAATGGGACGACGGCCGCTTCGCCGGCTTCTCGCGGCGGGAGCCGTGGATAGGGCTGGCGCCGGACGCGGAGACGGTCAACGTCGCCGCCGCGCGCCGCGATCCGGACTCGGTGCTGCAGCACTACCGGCGCTTGATCGCGCTGCGCAAGCAATACCCGATCTTCAGCGACGGCGATTACCGCTGCCTGACGCCGGACGATCCGGCGCTGTGGGTCTACGCGCGGACCGGCGAGCGCGAGAAGCTGCTGGTGATCAGCAATTTCAGCGCCGAGGAGCGCGACTACTCGCCGCCGGCGGAGTACCTGGCGCCGAACCACGGCTGGCAGCTGCTGTGCGCCAACTACGCCGACGCGGCGACGCATCCGGCGCGGGCGCGTTTGCGGCCTTATGAGTCCTTGCTGTACCGCGCCGTGCTGAACTGAGCCTCAGAACCTGTTTACGATCTGCTGCGCTGCGTGGAGCGTTACACGGTGAGTACCGCTTCGAAATGCTCATGTACCACTCGTACATTCCGCTTTCTCAGCCGTTTTCGCCTTGTCTCGCTCTTGCTCGCGAGATCGTAAACAGGCTCTCAGAATTTTCGAGGAGTTAATCCTCTGCGAGCTGCCGGCATTCCCGGCCGGCAGGCCGCGCTGTGCCCAAAACTAAGGGAAATGGAGAGAACAATGACTCAATTCACCCCCCGCGGCCTGGCCTTGCTGGCCTTGTCCGCCCCCCTGTTGCTGCCCGTTGCCGCGCAAGCGCTGGATTTTCACGGCTACGCCCGCCTGGGCGCCGGCGGATCGGACGGCGGCGGCAAGCAAAGCTGCTTCCAGCTGGCCGGCGCCGAAACCAAGTACCGGCTGGGCAATGAATGCGAACAGTACGCCGAGCTGGAACTGGGCCAGCAGCTGTTTCAAGCCGAGAACGGCAGCAAACTCAGCGTGGTGGGCATGGCCAGCCTGTACAACCGCAACGGTCATTCGCTGACCTTCCAGGGCGACAACGGCAATGTCCGTTTGCCGCAGGCCTACGCCAAATGGAGCGACATCCCGCAGCTGAACGGCGCCACGCTGTGGGCCGGCCGCCGCTACTACAAGCGCCACGACGTGCATATCGCCGACTTCTATTTCTGGAATCCCAGCGGCACCGGCTTCGGCCTGGAGGATTTCAAGCTGGGCCAGGAACTCAAGCTCAGCTACGCCTTCTCGCGCAACGACAACTGGTGGCAGGCGGACCAGGCCAACAAGCACGATCTGCAATTGGGCGGCATCGCCGTCAACCCCGGCGGTGAACTGAGCCTGGGCCTCAGCTACATCCAGCGCGCCGGCCAGGTGGCGGGCGCGAACAGCGGCTGGTCGCTCAGCGCGCTGCACGAGCAAAAAGGCGTGTTGGGCGGCCGCAATCTGTTCTCGCTGCAATACGGAGTAGGGCCGGGCACCGGCCTGGGCGGCACCGGCAGCCTCGTCAGCGACAGCGGCAGCCGCCGCAGCCGCTTGGTGGAGGCGCTGGACTGGCAGGCCACGCGCGAGTTCGGCGGCCAACTGATGCTGGCCTGGCAGCGCGACGCGCGGCCGGACGGCGGGCAGACCTGGTGGTCGGCCGGCGCGCGGCCGGTCTACGCCTTCGGCGAGCGCTTCAAGCTGGCGGCCGAAGTGGGCTTCGACCGGGTCAAGGCCGCCGACGGCCAGATCCGCACCCTGAGCAAATTCACCATCGCGCCGACGCTGGCGCTGGACAAGGCGTTCTGGAGCCGGCCGGAACTGCGTTTCTTCTACACCTACGCGCGCTGGAACCGCGCCGCCCAGCAGGCGGCCGCCCCCGGTTCGGCGCTGGCCGACGGCGGCGCCTTCGGCAGCGCGCTCAGCGGTTCCACCTTCGGAGTGCAGCTGGAGCACTGGTGGTGAGCGAGGCTTGAGCGTGCCGGGCGCGGACCATCAAATTTTTTGAACGTCTCGCCCGGATAATTGATCTGTCGATCCGGTCCGGCGGCTGTTAGATTGCCTGTCTGACGCTAGACGGGAGGGACTATGCCGGACATCAACGCTCTATTTCGGGCCCGCATCGGCTGGGACGCGCAGCGGCCGCTGGCCTTCGAGGACATCGACGACTTGCTGCGCGAGACGGCCTTGTGCCTGCCGTTTGAAAACCTGAGCCTGTTCCACGGCGCGCCCGAGCCCATCAGCGAGCGCAGCCTGCTGGAAAAAATCGCGCTGCGCGACGAAGGCGGCCTGTGTTACGAGCTCAACCCCTTGCTCTATCTGTTTCTGCGTCGCAACGGCCTGGAAGCCAGCCTGATCCGCGCGACGATCTTCGACGAGGGCAGCCAGGACTGGCTGCCGCTGGGCGGCACTCATGTCGCCGTCCTGCTGTGGCACCAGGCCCAGGGCTATCTGCTGGATTGCGGCTACGGCCTCAAGCAGCCGCTGCGCATGGTGCCGCTGTGCGGCGAAGTGGCGCGCTCCGCCAACGGCGATTACCGGGTGGCCTGGCCGGCCGGCGCCGGCTTCGCCCAATTGGAACGACGGCTGGCGGGGGAGGGCGAGGATTGGCGCATCGCCTACGGCTTCGACCTGGACGACGAGATCGTCGATTGCGGTGCGCTGAGCGAGATTCAGCGCCGCATCGCCGAAGACCCGCGCTCGCCGTTCAACAAGAGCCGGCTGATGGCCTTGCTGACCGCCGAAGGCAGCCGGGTGCTTACCGAGGACGCGCTGACCGAGATCCGCAACGGCAGGCAATGCCGGCTGACGCTGGCGCCGGGCGAGTTCGAGACCTTCCGCCGGCTGTTCACCCGGCGCTTCAGCGAGCCGCCGGCTTGAACGGCGAGGGCTTGCCGCCCGCGCCGGGACGGGTACACTGAGGCCCTGTCCATCGTCGGGGGTCTCGCCGCCATGTCCGTCCTGTTTCGCTCCATCCGCCGGTTCGCGCCGGCGCGCATGCTGCTGGCCCGTCCGCGGCTGGCGATCGCCGCCGTCGTCGGCCTGCTGGCCGTGCAGGCGCTGCCCTGGCTGTGGCCGGTGCAGGAGATCACCCGCTACATCGTCGGCTGGAACGTGGGCGCCGCGCTCTATCTGGCGCTGGTGGCCTGGATGATGTTTAGCGAGGGCCGCCAGCACATCCGTCATTGGGCCAGACTGGAGGACGAGGGACAGACGCTGGTGATGACGCTGGCGGTGCTGGCGGCGCTGGCCAGCCTGGCCGCCATCGTGCTGGAACTGGCGGCGGTCAAGGACTTGCACGGCTGGCCGCGCGCCGGCCACGTCGCGCTGGCCATCCTGACCATCTTTTCCTCCTGGGCCTTCATCCACGTGATGTTCGCGCTGCATTACGCGCGCGCCTACTACGCCGCCCACGCGCGCGGTCTGGCTCCGGGCCTGGAGTTTCCCGGCAAGGAGGAGCCGGATTACGGCGACTTTCTCTATTTCGCCTGCATCATCGGCACCTCCGGGCAAACCGCCGACGTCAGCTACACCACCAGCGCGATGCGCAAGGTGGGCACGCTGCATTGCGTGCTGTCCTTCTTTTTCAACGCCACGGTGTTGGCCTTGATGATCAATATCGCCGCCGGCCTGATTTGACGCCGGAGCGCAGCGAGACCCCATGTTGAACGTGTTGAAATTATTGCTCTTGTTCGGCCTGACCGCGGTCGCGGAAATCGTCGGTTGTTATCTGCCCTGGCTGTGGCTGCGCAAGGAGGGACCGTGGTGGTTGCTGCTGCCGGCCGGGCTGTCGTTGATGCTGTTCGTCTGGCTGCTGACTCTGCATCCGGCGGCCGCGGGCCGGGTTTACGCCGCTTACGGCGGCGTTTACGTGGCGGTGGCGCTGTTGTGGCTGTGGCTGGTGGACGGCGTGCGGCCCAGCGGCTGGGACATCGCCGGCGCGGCGGTGGCCTTGTGCGGGATGGCCATCATCATGCTGGCGCCGCGGCCGGGCTGAGTGTCGTTCACGATCCGCTGTGCGGGCGCAGGCATGAAAAAACCGGGCTCAGGCCCGGTTTTTCTTGGCGGCGGCGCGATTCAAGCGGCCGGCGGCAGGGTGTCGGCGAAGGACGGACGCGTCATCAGCCGCTCCAGCAGGCTGGCCAGATTGGGGTGGCTGTCGCGCCAGTCTATCTCCGGGAAGCGGAAGTCCAGATAGCCCAGGCAGGCGCCGACAGCGATGTCGGCCAGGCTGTAGCTCACGCCGTTGCACCACTGGCGGTCGGCCAGGTCGGCGGCGAGCGCGGCCAGGCCGCGATCTATCTTGCCGCGCTGGCGCGCGATCGCTTCCGGCATCTGCTTGTCGTCCGGGCGGCGCTTTTCCAGCACGATGGCCACCGCCGCGTCGACGATGCCGTCGGCCAGCGCTTCCCAGCGCCGGGTGGCGATCAGCAGGCGGTTTTCCTGCGGCAGAATGCGCGACACCGGCGAGATATTGTCCAGATATTCGGCGATGACGCGCGAGTCATACAGCGTCGAGCCGTCATCCAGTTCCAGAACCGGCACCTTGCCCAGAGGATTGTAGTCGCCGACGCGGGTGTCCGCGTTCCACGGCACGTCTTCCTCCAGCGGGCAGTCAATTTTCTTTTCGGCCAGCACGATGCGCACCTTGCGGGCGTAGGGGCTGGTCAACGAGGCGATCAGTTTCATGTTTCGGGTCGTTCTGGATATTGGCAGGCGAAGTGCTCGCCGGACGGCAAGGCCCGGCGAGCGACTACTTTAGCGCAATGCCGTGGCGGCTGGAAGGCTTACTTCAACTCCACCTTGCCGCTGACTTGCAGTTGCAGTTGCGATTGTCCGGGCTGCAGGTCCGGTTGCGCCACTTCCGCGTTGGCGGCCATGCCGGCGGCCTTCATCATCATCGGGGGACGGAAGATGGGCGATTGGCTGCCGATGTCCAGTTCCTTGATATTGCTGACATTTTTTCCAATGGCCTTGGCGGCGATCTTGGCCTGGGACTCCAGGTTGGCGATGGCTTCCGGCAGCATGGCCTGTTCGGCCTCCTTGCGCGCCTGGTCGGACACGCTGAACTGCAGTCCTTGCAGCAGCAGGTTTTGTTGCAGTTTGGCCATCAGTTCGGCGGCCTGGGCGAAATCGCGGCTTTTCAGCTGGATTTCCACCCGGCCTTGCCAGCTCTGGATCTTGCCGTTCTTGTCGTAATTGGGCCAGGTGTTGTAGCCGCCGCTGGACAGCTGCACTTTGGGATAGGCGCGGCCTTGAGCGATGCCCTGGGCGGCGGCCTTGTTCAGCCGGTCGGCCAGCACCGCCGGCTGGGCGTTGCTCAGCTGCTGGTAGAAGGTGGCGCTGATCTGGTCGTTGGGCACTTCGCGCTGGGCGCTGGCGGACAGATTGAGTTGGGTGCTGTCGGCCAGCGCCGGGGCGGCGCTGACGGCGAACAGGGTTCCGAGGCTGGCAAGCAAGAGAGTTGGTTTGTTCATGTGTCGATTCCCATGACATTGTTGTCTTGATCGGAAAAGTCCGATTCGCAGTGTGTAGGCCCATCATGCCCGAGAAAAGTTTCCGACGGCATACTGCCCTTCGGCCAGTTCGATCCGGTTGCGGCCGTTGCGCTTGGCCCGGTAGAGCTGGCTGTCCGCCGCCCGGAACAGGCTGGACAGGTCGTCGTAGGGCTGCTGGCTGGTGCTGGCCACGCCGATGCTGACGCTGATGCGCAAGGGCGGGGCGGCGGCGGCCGGCTGCGGCCGCAACGCGTCCACCGCGCGCATGATGCGTTGCGCGGCCGCGTGCGCGTCCCGCAGGCCGGCGCGCGGCAGCAGCATCACGAATTCCTCGCCGCCGTAGCGGCCGACGATGTCGTCGCCGCGCGCTTCGGCGCGCAGGCAGGCGGCCAGTTGTTGCAATACCAGGTCGCCGAACTGGTGGCCGTGGCGGTCGTTGATGCTCTTGAAGTGATCGACGTCCAGGAGCAGCAGCGCCAGCGGCTCGCGCTCGCGCCAGGCGCGGCGGCAGGCGGCCTCGGCCAGTTCGCGGAAGCGGCGTTGGTTGAGCAGATTGGTCAGGCCGTCGTGGCTGGCCTGGTGTTGGGTCCGCTCCAGCGCGCGCTCGTAGCAGATGTACAGCGCGCACAAGATGAAGCCGAAGCTGAGCCAGTGCATGCCCAGCGAAGCGAGCATGGAGAAGCGCATCGCGTCGGCGTCGTAGACCTCGCCGGCCCAGCCGGCGTGGACGAGGCGCGTCAGCGACAGCAAGGCGTACAGCAGGCAAACCGCCAGCGCCATCTTGCGGCCGGCGCCGGCGATGCGGGTGCGGCCGGGCCACAGTTCGCGCGCGGCCAGCAGCCAGGCGATCAGATAGACCAGGCAGACCGCGATGGTGCGCCGCCCCATATCGGCCGGGCCGGCCTGCAGATAGGCGGCCATGCCGGCGGCCACCAGCAGCAGGCTTTGCCAGACGCGCGGCTTCTTGCCGTTCAGATGGCGGACGCCGCACAGCGCGAGGGGGTGGAACAGCATCCACAGCAGATTGTTGAACGCCAGTTGCGGCCACGGCGGCAGGCCGACGGGCAGCAGGCTGAACACGCCGCCCAGGCTGACGCTGGCGCCGGCCGCGCAGAAGTACAGGAAGGCCCGCTCGTCGCGGTTGCGCAGCCAGAACATCGTGATGACGGCGGTCAGCGCCAGGCCGTAGCCGGTGGTGCTGAGCACGGCGGCCTGGAAGTCTAGGATGCTTTGCATGTGGGGTCTGTTCAAAGTCCGCTGCGCGTCGCGAAACCTCGCGCGGCGGGCGCGGCGCTTGGTCTCGCGGGCGCTCGCCAGAGCGTGAACAGGCTCGGGGCCGGCGCTTTGCAAGGTGAATTATGACAAGCGGCCCATCATAGGGCCGTTGTCCATGGGCTTCAATCCGCAAAGCTACGCAGCCAGGCTGACAAATCCCGACAATTTCGCCGTCGGGATCCATTTGTCCTGTCAGGCCAGGTATTCGTATCCCGGAAGCGTCAGGAACTCGACGAAATCGTCGGAAGTGGTCAGCAGGTCGAACATCGCGGCCGCGTCGTCGTACTGGCGGGTCCAGCGCACGCCGTACTCGGTCTTGAGTTTGGCCACTTCCGCCGCGTGCAGCTGGCGGAACAGTTCGGTGCTCACTTTGCGGCCGTCGTCCAGCACGCCCTTGGGGCTGCGTATCCACTGCCAGATCTGCGAGCGGGAGATTTCGGCGGTGGCGGCGTCTTCCATCAGATTGTGGATGGGCACGCAGCCGTTGCCGGAAATCCAGGCGCCCAGGTACTGGATGCCCACATTGATGTTCATCGCCAGCCCGGCCTCGGTGATGGGCGCGTCGGGACGGAAGTCCAGCAGTTCGGCGGCGCCGACCTGGACGTCGGGCCGCAGCTTGGCGATCTGGTTCGGCGCGTCGCCCAGCACCTTGCCGAAGGCTTCGGCGGCGATGGGTACCAGGCCGGGGTGGGCCACCCAGCCGCCGTCGTAGCCGTCGGCGGCGTCGCGCTCCTTGTCCGCCCGGACGCCGGCCAGCGCCTTCTCATTGGCCGCCGGATCGTTCTTGATCGGAATCAGCGCCGCCATGCCGCCTATCGCCGGCGCCGCGCGGCGGTGGCAGGTTTTCAGCAGCAGCAGCGCGTAGGCGCGCATGAAGGGCACCGTCATGGTGATCTGGGCGCGGTTGGCCAGGCAGAAATCGCGGTTCTGGCGAAATTTCTTGATGCAGCTGAAGATGTAGTCCCAGCGGCCGGCGTTGAGGCCGGCGCTGTGCTCGCGCAATTCGTACAGGATTTCGTCCATTTCGAAGGCGGCGAGTATGGTCTCGATCAGCACCGTGGCCTTGATCGTGCCCTGCGGGATGGACAGTTCCTGTTGGGCGAAGACGAACACCTCGTTCCACAGCCGCGCTTCCAGATGGCTTTCCATCTTGGGCAGGTAGTAATAAGTGGCGCTGCCCACGCTGCGCAGATAGCTGATGTTGTGGAAGAAGGACAGGGCGAAGTCGAACAGCGCGCCGGAGACGATCTCGCCGTCCACCTTGACGTGCTTTTCCATCAGATGCCAGCCGCGCGGGCGCAGCAGCAGGGTGGCGGTGTCGGCGTTGAGCCGGTATTGCTTGCCGTCCGGGTTGGCGAAGGAAATGGTCTTGCGATAGGCGTCGCGGACATTGATCTGGCCGTTGATCTGGTTGTCCCAGCTCGGGCAGTTGGAGTCCTCGAAGTCCGCCATGAAGCTCTTGGCGCCGGAATTGAGCGCGTTGATCATCATCTTGCGGTCCACCGGGCCGGTGATTTCCACGCGGCGGTCGAGCAAATCGTCCGGCAGCGGCGCGATTGTCCAGTCGCCGGCGCGGACGGCGGCGGTGTCCGGCAGGAAGTCCGGCAGCTTGCCCGCGTCCAGCTCGGCCTGGCGCGCGGCGCGGGCGGCCATCAGTTCGCGACGGCGCGGCTCGAAGCGGCGATGCAGCTTGGCGACGAAGGCCAGCGCGTCGTGGCTGAGGATGTCGGCGTAGGCCGGGGTGAGCGTAGCGAGGATTTCCATCCCCTGGGGAAGCGAGGCTGCCATGCTGGGACTCCTTTGCATCGTTGGACGGGGCGGCGAGCGGGCGCGCCGGGACAGGCGGCGTCCGCGTCCGGACCTGGGACAGTGAAACGGGACCTGGCTAGTCTAACTAGGCAAAGCGTAAAAAAAAATGCATATATAGACATATCATCTTTTACTTTTTGTTAGCTAATCGTGGGGCGGCCCGGATGTTGAAACAATTGGAGACCTTTGTCGCCGTGGTGTCGCAGGGCAGCTTGTCGGCCGCTGCGCGCCAGGAGGGGGTGGTGCCGGCCATCATAGGCCGGCGCATCGACGCGCTGGAGGAGAGGCTGGGCGTCAAGCTCCTGACCCGCAGCACGCGCAGCCTGGCGCTGACCCAGGAGGGAGCGGCTTTTTTCGAGGACTGTCAGCGCATCCTCGCCGATCTGGAAGACGCGGAGGCGGCGGTGGCCTCCGGCAGCGGCCGCGCGCGCGGCCATCTGCGGGTGTCGGCGCCGGCCGGTTTCGGCCGCAAGCACGTGGCGCCGCACATCGCCGGCTTTCAGCAGCGCCACCCCGACGTCAAGGTAACGCTGGACCTGTCGGACCGGCTGGTGGACTTGCAGCGCGACCGCATCGACTGCGCGATCCGCATTTCCGATCTGGCCGATTCCTCGCTGGTGGCGATCCGGCTGGCGGAAAACCGCCGCGTGGTGGTGGCGGCGCCGGCCTATCTGGCGCGCCACGGCCTGCCGCGCCGGCTGGAGGACCTGGCCGAGCACAACTGTCTGTCGCTGGGCGAGAGCCAGAGCCGCGGCTGGGCGTTCCGCCGCGACGGCGAGGCGGTGAACCTGCGCGTGGGCGGCCGGCTGGAGTGCAACGACGGCGCGGTGCTGCACGACTGGGCGCTGCAGGGCCTGGGCCTGGCCTGGCGTTCGCTGTGGGAGGTGAAGGACGATTTGTCCGACGGCCGGCTGGTGACGGTGCTGGACGAGTTCTCCGCGCCGGACTATCCGGTGTGCGCGGTGGTGCCGCAGCGGCGGCTGTTGCCGGCGCGGGTGCGGCACTTCGTCGACTATCTGCGGTCAGTGTATGCTGAGGCGGCATATTGGAATTGAGGCGATGAAGATGAAAACAGCGATGGCGGCGCTGCTGGCGGCGCTGGCGGCCGTCCCGGCCTGGGCCGGCGCGGGCACGGTGGGCCTGAGCTGCCTGCCGTCGGCCGGCGCCGGCGTGGACATGCGCGAATGGCTGCTGGACCGGCTGGCCTTGAAGGGCGCGGCGGTGGACGAGGCGCGCCCGCAATGGAAGTTGTGCTTCAAGCAAAGCCAGCAGCGCCAGGTGTATTGGCCGGCGGACGGCTGGTACGCCGGCGGCTGGCGCGATTGGCGCTACGGCGGCGGCATGTATTGGTCGCCGGACTACCAGGTGCGCACCGTGCGCACGCTGGCGCTGGAGGTGGTCAACAACGCCGACGGCGCTGTGGTGTGGCAGGGCCAGCAAGAGCTGGGCGACGGGGACAACGGCCGCCAGCAACTGGAGAACGCCGCGCGAAAATTGATAGATTTAATGCCAATGCCATGATTTGTTTTGCGTTATGATGACGCGCAGGGTTGGGGTATTGCAGGCTATATGGGGTTTCCCGTATTGCCGGCGGCCGGCCCTGCGGTACTATCGCTCTCTTCCCCGGCATGAACTGCGTGGATCGGCGGCTTAAGCACCGCGCTCGACAACGGCAAGCCCTTGTTATCGCGTTTATTTAAAGCCAACGACAGACAGAGCAGCGGGGGATAGGACACAACAGATCATACAGGCCCCATCCGAGTATGAAGCGCCCGCCGGGACAGCGGGCGCTTTGTCGTTGTACCGGACGGCCGTTACGGGACAGTGAAACAAATGAGTTTGATGCGCAAAAAGAGCGTCCAGGGAATGCTGGCTACCGCTCAAACCTCGCGTGGGCTTCGCAAGGAGCTTTCCGCTTTCGACCTTACCATGCTCGGCATCGGCGCCATCATCGGCACCGGCATCTTCGTGCTGACCGGCACCGGCGCCACGGTGGCCGGCCCCGGACTGGTGCTGTCCTTCGTGATCAGCGCCTTCGCCTGCGGCTTCGCCGCGCTGTGCTACGCCGAGTTCGCTTCCATGCTGCCGGTGTCCGGCTCCACTTACACCTACGCCTACGCGACCTTGGGCGAGATGATAGCCTGGATCATAGGCTGGGACCTGCTGCTGGAATACCTGCTGGCCTCGTCGGCGGTGTCGGTGGGCTGGTCCGGCTATTTCCAGAGCCTGCTGTCCGGCTTCGGCGTGACCCTGCCCGAATACCTGACCGCCGCCGCCGGCTCGCTGCCGGGCAAGCATACGCTGTTCAACCTGCCGGCCTTCTGCGTGGCGATGGTGATCACCGCCTTGCTGGCCTTCGGCATCAAGGAATCCAAGCGCGTCAACAACGTGGTGGTGCTGATCAAGGTGGGCGTGGTGCTGCTGTTCATCGGCATCGGCGTGTGGCACGTCAAGCCGGTGAACTGGCAGCCGGCGCTGCCCTTCGGCTTCTCCGGCGTGTTCCACGGCGCCGCCATCGTGTTCTTCAGCTTCATCGGCTTCGACGCGGTGACCTGCGCCGCCGAGGAAGTGAAGAACCCGGCCAAGGACATCCCGCGCGGGGTGATCTGGTCGCTGGGCGTGTGTTCGCTGCTCTACGTGGTGGTGGCGGCGATCATGACCGGCATCGTGCCCTATATGCAGTTCGCAGGCGTAGACCATCCGGTGTCGCTGGCCTTGCAAGTGGCCAAGCTGGACTGGTTCGCCGGCTTCGTCGACCTGGGTGCCATCCTCGGCATGATGACGGTGATTCTGGTGATGACTTACGGCCAGACCCGCATCCTGTTCGCGATGTCGCGCGACGGCCTGCTGCCCAAGATCTTCTCCGATGTGAATCCCAAGTACGGCACCCCGTACAAGGCCACCTGGCTGATCGGCACCATCATCGCGCTGCTGGCCGGCTTCGTGCCGCTGCACACGCTGGCGGAGCTGGTGAACATCGGCACCCTGGCCGCCTTCACCCTGATCGCGCTGTCGGTGATCGTGCTGCGCAAGCGCGAGCCCAATCTGCCGCGCAAATTCGTTTGCCCGGGCGTGCCCTACATCCCGACGCTGGCCATTCTGTGCTGCGGCTTCCTGATGACCCAGCTGTCGCTGCTGACCTGGGTGTGCTTCATGGTCTGGCTGTTGATCGGCCTGGTGGTGTACTTTGGTTATTCGCGGCGCAATTCGCTGTTGAACAACCCCGCCTGAGGCGGAGGAAGAAAAAGCCGGCTTCAGCCGGCTTTTTTTGCGCCCGCCGCCGGCCGCGGGCGGATAATGGCGGCATCAAGGAAGGAGGGGGACGCATGGAAGAGCGGATCGAATTGACGGCCTGGCAGGGCGACATCACCACGCTGGCGCTGGACGCCATCGTCAACGCCGCCAACACCAGCCTGCTGGGCGGCGGCGGCGTGGACGGCGCCATCCATCGCGCGGCCGGGCCGGAGCTGCTGGAGGAATGCCGGGGCTTGCACGGCTGCCGCGTCGGCGAAGCCAAGCTGACCGCCGGCTACCGGCTGCCGGCGCGGCATGTGATCCACACCGTGGGGCCGGTGTGGCAGGGCGGCGCCCACGGCGAGGCGGAACTGCTGGCCGCCTGCTACCGCAACAGCCTGGAACTGGCGGCGCGGCACGGCCTGGCCAGCATCGCCTTTCCGGCGATCAGCTGCGGCGTTTACGGTTATCCGCCGGAGCAGGCCGCCGTCATCGCGGTGGATACCGTGCGCGCTTGGCTGGCGCAGGAGTCGCATCCGCTGCGGCGCGTGCTCTTGGTGGCCTTCGACGAGGCGATGGCCGGCCGCTACCGGCAGTTGCTGGCCGGCGCTAGCTGACCTCGCCCTTGGATGGCCGCGGCAACTGGCCGCCGCAGTGTTTGCAGAAGCGCGCGTCCCAGTCGTGGCCCTCGGTGAAGCAGTGCGGGCACAGCCGGGTGCCGGACACCGCTTCCACGGTCTTGGGTTTGGCGCCGCTGCCGCGCGCGATTTCGGCGGTGACGATGCCGGTGGGCACCGCGATGATGCCGTAACCGGTGATCATCACCACGCTGGCCAGCGCCTGGCCCAGCGGCGTTTTGGGCGTGATGTCGCCGAAGCCCACCGTGGTCAGGGTGACGATGGCCCAGTAAATGCTGACCGGAATGCTGGTGTAGCCGTGTTCCGGGCCTTCGATCACGAACATCAGCGTGCCCAGGATCACCACCAGCAGAACCACGGTGACCAGGAAGACCGTGATCTTGCGGCGGCTGGCCAGCATCGCCCGTTTCAGTTCGCTGGCCTCGCCGATGTAGCGGGTCAGCTTGAGGATGCGGAACATGCGCAGCAGGCGCAGGATGCGGATATCGGCCAGGAAGCGGCTCTCCGGGATGAACAGCCCCAAATACATCGGCAGCACCGCCAGCAGGTCGATGACGCCGAAGAAGCTCTTCACGTAGCGCATAGGCTTGTGGATGCAAATCAGCCGCAATGCGTACTCGATGGTGAACAGAATGGTGAAACACCAGTCTAGAATCTTGAGCTGGGCGCCCCAGGCGGCCTGTATGCTCTGCACGCTCTCCAGAATCACTGTCAGCACCGACAGCAGGATGGCGACGATCAGCGCCAGGTCGAAGATGCGGCCCGGCCGGGTGTCTGCCTCGTAAATGATGATGTAAAGCTTGCGGCGCCAGCCGGTGAGGGGGATCAGGGTTTCCTGTGTAGGCATGCGGGAAGTGGACCTCGGTCTGCGGGTGGTGTGTGTCGTTTCAGTGTAGCCGCCGGGCCGCGGCGCGCGCGGGGCCGGCTGAGACTGCCAAGTTTGACGATTATAAGCAAACAATATTTTGGATCGTCGCTTGGCTTGTTTATGATGCTGGGTAATATGGTTTTCTTCAAAACTGTCTGTGGAGAATAAAGATGCGAATTGCCAATGCAGTGACGGATTTGATCGGCAACACCCCGCTGGTGCGGCTGAATCGGGTGACCGACGGCTGCGGCGCCACCGTGGCGGCCAAGCTGGAGTTCTTCAACCCGGCGCACAGCGTCAAGGACCGCATCGCGGTGGCGATGATCGACGCCGCCGAACAGGCCGGCAAGATCGGCCCGGACACCACCATCGTGGAGCCCACCTCCGGCAATACCGGCATCGGCCTGGCCATGGTCTGCGCCGCGCGCGGCTACAAGCTGGTGATCACCATGCCGGAAACCATGAGCCGCGAACGCCGCCAGCTGCTGCGCGCCTACGGCGCCGAGCTGATCCTGACCCCGGGACCGGACGGCATGGGCGGCGCCATCGCCAAGGCGCGCGAGCTGGTGGAGCAGAATCCGGACAGCCACTTCATGCCGCAGCAGTTTGAAAATCCGGCCAACCCGGCCATCCACCGCCGCAGCACCGCCGAAGAAGTGTGGAACGACACCGACGGCCAGGTCGACATCTTCGTCGCCGGCGTGGGCACCGGCGGCACCATCACCGGCGTGGGCGAGGTGCTGAAGGCGCGCAAGCCCGGCGTGCAGATCGTGGCGGTGGAGCCGGACGCGTCGCCGGTGCTGTCCGGCGGCCCCAAGGGCCCGCACCCGATCCAGGGCATAGGCGCCGGCTTTGTGCCGGCCATCCTCAACACCGGCATTTACGATGAAATCATCCGCGTGAAGAACGAGGACGCGATGGAAACCGCGCGCGCGGTGGCGGCGCGCGAAGGCCTGCTGGTGGGCATTTCCTCCGGCGCGGCGGTGTGGGCCGCGCTGGAACTGGCCAAGCGTCCGGAAAACGCCGGCAAACTGATCGTGGTGGTGATTCCCTCCTTCGGCGAGCGCTATCTGTCCACGCCGCTGTTCCAGCATCTGGCGGACTGAGTTCGGTCGCGGCCGCGGCCGCGGACATCGACAGCCTGGCGGCTTTCTGCCAGGCTGTTTGTTTTTGTCGTTTCGCATCTGAGGGGGAATCATGGAGCAGTTGCAAGCCTTCCTGGCCCGGGCCGAAGCCATGCTGGCGCGTCTGGAGCCCTTGCTGCCGCCGGCGCGGCCGGAGCCGGACTGGAGCGCGCTGGCATTCCGCTGGCAGCGCCAGGGCATGGCCGGCTGGCTGGAGGCGGTGGCGGAACCGCACGCGCCGGAGCTGGAGCGCCTGACCCATATCGACGCCCAGCGCGCGCAACTGCTGCGCAATACCCGCCAGTTCGTCAAGGGCCGGCCGGCCAACAATGTGCTGCTCACCGGCGCGCGCGGCACCGGCAAGTCCTCGCTGGTCAAGGCGCTGCTGCCGGAGTTCGCCGCCAAGGGCCTGCGCCTGATCGAAGTGGACAAGGCGCAGCTGGGCGACTTGAACCGCATCGTCGAGCTGGTGGCCGGGCGCAAGGAGCGTTTCATCCTGTTCTGCGACGACCTGTCCTTCGAGCAGGGCGACGACGCCTACAAGGCGTTGAAGACCGCGCTGGACGGCGGCCTGGCGCGCCGCGTCGACAATGTGCTGGTGTACGCGACATCCAACCGCCGTCATCTGATGCCGGAAAAGATGAGCGAAAACCGCGAGGGCTGGGTGCAGGACGGCGAGATCCACCCGGGCGAGGCGATAGAGGAGAAGGTGTCCTTGTCGGACCGTTTCGGCCTGTGGCTGTCGTTTTACCCGTTCGATCAGGACGCCTATCTGGCGGCGGCGACCGAGTGGCTGGCGCATTTCGGCCTGAAGCTGGACGCCGAGGCGGAAAAGGCCGCGCTGCACTGGAGCCATCTGCGCGGCAGCCGCTCCGGCCGCGTCGCCTGGCAGTTCGCCTGCGACTGGGCCGGACGCAGCGCCAAGGAGCGCAAGGCCTTATTGTGATGTCAGATAGCGCAGGCCCACGCTCTTGACCTGGCCGTCGGCGGCGGCGCGGATCACCATCTCCAGACGGTCCAGCCGCAGCACGTCACCGGCCACCAGCGGATAGCCGCAGGCGCGTTTGCAGTAGTCGGCGATGCTGTCGGCGCGGTCGCGCTCGCTCAGCGTCAGGCCGTAGCTGTCGGCCAGATCGGCCAGACGCGCCAGCCCGGACACGGTGAAATAGCCGTAGTAAGGATCGTCGCCGGGCGGGTGGAAGGCCTCGCCGGCGGTCTCCAGCGCCGGGCCGGGGCCGATCAGGCAGGCCCAGTCGCCGGCGCGCAGCGTCTGGCCGGCCGCCGGCTCCAGCGCTTGTTCGTCGCGGTACAGCGCGGCCAGCCTCACACCGCCGGGCAAGGCCAGCTCGCCGGCCAGCTGGCCCTCGGCCGGGCTGTCGGCGCGCACCAGGCAGGAGGCGGCCTCATAGCGGGCTTCCTGGCCGCTGACCACCGGCACCCGGTGCTCTACGTCCGGCCGCGCCGGCAGCTTCAGCTTCAATTTCTCCGCCAGCGGCGCGATGGTCCAGCCCTGGAACAGCAGCGACATCATCACCACGAAGAAGGCCACGTTGAAGAACAGCTGGCTGTTGGGCAAGCCCGCCATCAGCGGGAAAATGGCCAGAATCACCGGCACCGCGCCGCGCAGGCCCACCCAGCTCATGAACAGCTTTTCCGCCTTGGGCACCGGGAAGGGCAGCATGCACAGCCACACCGCCAGCGGCCGCGCCACCAGCATCAGCACGATGGAGATCGCCAGCGCGTAGGGCGCCACCGGCAGCAGATTGGACGGCGTCACCAGCAGGCCCAGCACCAGGAACATGGTCACCTGGGCCAGCCAGGCGTAGCCGTCGTGGATGTTCAACAGATTGGGCAGGTCCGCCACCCGAGCGTTGCCCACCACGATGCCGGCCAGATAGATGGCGAGGAAGCCGCTGCCGCCGGCCGCCGTGGTCAGGCTGAACAGCGCCCCGGCGGTGCCCAGGCTGAACAGCGCCAGCATCGCGCCGCGCGGGCCCAGCCGCTGGAACAGCCAGACCATGGCCTTGCCGCCGGCCCAGCCGGCCAGCGCGCCCAGGCCCATCTGCTTGACGAACAGCCACAGCATGGCGGCGACGCCGGCGTCCTGGCCTTGCTGGCCCAGCACGCCGATCAGCGCCGAGGTCAGGAACACCGCCATCGGATCGTTGCTGCCGGATTCTATCTCCAGCGCGCTGCCGACGCGGCGGTTGATTTCCAGGCCGCGGCCGGACAGGAGGGCGAACACCGCGGCGGCGTCGGTGGAGCCGACGATGGCGCCGATCAGCAAGCCCTCCAGCCAGCTGAGGTTCAGCACCCAGGCGGCGAACAGGCCGGTCACGCCGGTGGTGATCAGCACGCCTAGCGTGGCCAGCACCCCGGCCGGCTTCAGGCTGATGCGGAAGCTGTCCTGGCGCGTGCGCAGGCCGCCGTCGAACAGGATCACCACCAGGGCGATGGTGCCGATCACATAGCTGAGCTGGTAATTGCTGAACACGATCTTGCCGGGACCGTCCTCGCCGGCCAGCATGCCCAGCGCCAGGAAGACCAAGAGCAGCGGCGCGCCGAAGCGGGAGGCGATGGAGGACACCACCAGGCTGGCGAGAAACACCAGCGAACCGGCCAGGATCAGTGAATTCAGGGTGTCCAAGAAAAATCTCCTTCTGGCGGTGGCGAGGGCCGCATCGATGATGCGAGGGGCGGATGCTGCGAATCGGGGGACTTGCCGGGGCGAGATGAAACCGACCGCCGCGCTGGCTTGAACGTTGCGCGGCGAGCACGACCTCGAAACGCTCGAGCGCCGCTTGAGCATGCCGTTTTCTCAGTCGTTCCCGCCTTGTCTCGTTCCCGGCGCGCGAGCCCGAGAACAGGCTCTCGAGGCGGAGGGTTCATGACAATGGGGACAAATGCGTTGAATTCGCTGCCTTACAGGGCTAATGGTAACACTTTGTTACCGATTAGCCGGCGCGGATCGGCCTGCTGGGCGCATTTTTTGCAAAAAACGTCGTGTCGGGCGACTTGATGCCTACGGCAAGTCGCGCTTTATGCAATTAGAATTGTATTGTATATTTGTTTGGCATTTTCAGCGCCTGGCCACGCCTCGCATCGGCCATGCTCTTCTTCACTGTGTCCCGAGGTATTCACGATGACTCGCAAAATCATTCTGGCCCTGGCGGCCTTGTCCTTCCCCCTGATGACCCTGGCCGCGCCCGCGCCCTGGTATCTGTGGCAGAGCAAGATTGACGGCAAGCTCGCCTGCTCGCAATTCTCCCTGGGACCGGGCTGGCTGCAGTTCAGCTCCCAGCCTTACAAGGACGCGGGCTGCACCAAGCCGGGCCGTCCGGGTTGAGACGGGCTTGAATCCATCAAGGGCGCCGAGGCGCCCTTATTGCTTTGCTGAGGAGCGCTTGCGGTAGAATGCGCTGCCGGCCGTCGAGAGCCGGAACGATATTCACCGGGCAAGACCAAGCAATGAGCGACAGCAAGATCATCGAGGTAGTGGCCGGCGCGCTGATGCGGCCGGACGGCAGTTTCATGCTGGGCAGCCGGCCGGAGGGCAAGCCCTACGCCGGCTACTGGGAGTTTCCCGGCGGCAAGGTGGAGCCGGGCGAAAGCGGCGAGCAGGCGCTGGCGCGCGAGCTCTACGAGGAAATGGGCATAGAGATGGAGGCCGCGACGCCGTGGCTGAGCAAAGTCCACCATTATGAGCACGCTTCGGTGCGGCTGCGCTTCTTCCGGGTCTGGTCCTGGCGCGGCGAGCCGCAGCCGCGGGAGGGCCAGCGCTTCGCCTGGCAGACGCCGGGCGCTTGCACGGTGCAGCCCATGCTGCCGGCCAACGGCCCCATTCTCAAATCGCTGGAGCTGCCGGCGGCCTATGCTATCAGCTGCGCGCACGAGATCGGCGTCGACGCCCAATTGCGGCGGCTGGAGCAGGGGCCGGCCTGGGGCATGGTGCAGATCCGCGAGCCGCAGATGACGCGCGCCGAGCTCGCCGACTTCGTCGCCAAGGCGGCGGCCATTGTTCACGGCCGCGGCGGCAAGCTGCTGGTTAACGCCAATCCGGCCTGGGCGGCGGAATGGCCGGTGGACGGCGTGCACCTGAACGCCGCGCGGCTGGAGGCCATCGCGCGGCGGCCGGATTTCGCCTGGGTGGGCGCGTCGGCGCACGATGCGGCGCAAGTGGCGCGGATAGGGGAGTTGGGTCTGGATTACGCCTTGCTCGGCCATGTGGCCGCCACCGCCAGCCATCCCGGCGCGGCGCCGTTGGGCTGGGACGGTTTCCGGCGCTGTCTGGCGGACGGCGCGCCGGCGCCGGTCTACGCGCTGGGCGGCATGAGTCTGGACGATTTGGACGCGGCCCGTCGTCACGGCGCGCACGGCGTCGCCTTGATGCGGGGGGCCTGGCGATGAACGCCAAACAGCGCAAATGGCTGGCGCTGGGCGGCGCCTTGCTGCTGCTGGGCGGCCTCAAGTTCGGCCTGATCTATCGCTGGTACGGCGAGCGGCAGCCGGCCAAGCCGACGCCGCTGGCCTGCGCGGCCGGCCAGCCGTCCTGTGCTCTGCCCGGCGGCGGCGTCTGGCGTTTCGCGTCGCCGCCGCAACACGGCAAGCCGTTCGAGATTCGCTTGCAAGGCGTCGCGGCCCGGGAAGCGCCGCAGGTGGAGTTCAATATGGCCGACATGGACATGGGCTTCAACCGCTACACCTTCGTGCGCGACGGCGCGGACTGGAAGGCGGTGGTCACCCTGCCGTTGTGCGTCAGCGGCAGCCGCGACTGGCTGGCCACGCTGAGCCTGGACGGCAAGCGCTATCTGCTGCCGTTTTCCACGCGCTGAAGCGCGGCGCCTCATTTCTTCTTGCGTTTGATGTACAGCGTCTTGAACACCCTCGCCACCAGCTCGTTCTGTTGATCGACGATGTCCACCTGCAATTGCGGCAGGTATTTGTCTCCGGCGGCGGTGCGCAGCCGAATCTCCTCCAGCACGGCGGGCTCCAGCCGGAAATGCGCGCGCACCGTGCCGCGGCCCGGCTTGACGTAGTCGATGCTGCCGCTCTTGTCCCACACATAGTAGTCCCGCCCCAACTGGTGCATCAGCATCAGCATGAAGAAGGGATCGGTCATCGCGTACAGGCTGCCGCCGAAATGGGTGCCGACGTAGTTGCGATTGCTGAAGCCCAGCTTCAGCCGCACTTCGATATCGCTGAAATCGTCGGCCAGCCGCTGGACGCGGATGCCGGCGCCCAGGAAGGGGGGCCACAGATTGAGCAAGACTCTGAACAGCCAGGAGGGTGGTTTCATCGTATTGAAACGGTCGTTTGAATTCTGTCATCGTCAATAAAAAAACCGGCCTTGTCAATCGCGCCGGTTTTTCCTTGTCGAGGACGGGCTTATTTGACCACGCCGCAGGCCACGCGCGCGCCGCCGCCGCCCAGCGGCTGCGGGTGATCGCTGTGATTGTCGCCGCCGGCGTGCACCATCAGCGCGTGGCCGGCGAAGTCCGCCGCTTTCAGCCGCGGCGCCAGCACCGGATAGCTCGCCTTGCCGTCGGCGCCCACGTACAGCGCCGGCAGGTCGCCCTTGTGGCCCTGGCCATATGGGCCGGCGTGCGCGCCGGTCTTGTCCGGGTCCCAGTGGCCGCCTGCGGCGCCGGCCGGGGTGACCGCGCCGTTGGCGCCGACGGACGGCGCGCAGGAGGCTTTCTCGTGCACGTGGAAGCCGTGCAGGCCCGGCGGCAGTTTTTCAAGATTGGGCGTCAGCAGCGCGCCGTAGGGCGTGTCTTCAATCTGGACGCTGCCGGCCGGGCCGGCGTTGCCCTTGGCGTCGACGAAGGACAGTTCCACGCTTTGGGCCAGGGCCAGAGCGGGCAGACAGCACAGCAGGGCGGATAGGGGGCGCAACATGGGCGGATTCTCCGAATAAGGGCGGGGGTAGGGTGAAGACCCCGATTGTGCCATCCCGGTTCCAGGCCGGAGCCTGGCTGTTCGGGTGGGGCGGGCGCGGCTCAGGAGGCCAGCCGGTCGGCGGGCGCCAGGTTCTCGTTTTGCGCCTCGGTGGCCGGCGAGCAGCGATGGCAGCCGGCCGCGGCCGTCTCCGGCCGTCGCCAGCTCATCCGTCGCAGCGTGTCGTCCTTCAGCGCGACATGGTGCCAGACGGCGGCGGCGATGTGGACGGCGAGCAGTCCGTAGCAGATCCAGCCCAGCCAGTCGTGCAGCCGCACCGCCGCGATCACCAGGGCCGGATCGGCGGCGACCAGGCGCGGAAAATCGAAGCCCAGCAGCGGCATCGGGATCGCCATGCCCTTGGCGTTGACGATGAGCCAGCCCAGCAGGCAGGACCCCAGAATCAAGCCGTAGATCGCCAGATGGGCGGCGTGGGCGCAAGCGCGTTGCGCGCGGCTGCTGCCGGCCAGCGGCGGCAGCGCCGGGCCGGCCAGCCGGGTGGCGGCGCGCAGCAGGGTCAGGAACAGCAGGGCCATGCCGCAGCCGATGTGGACGATCATCACGCTGCGCATGTCGACGGCGGCGTGGCTGACCAAGAGGTGGCGCAGCCCGCCGGCCAGCGCCAGGACGGCCATCAACAGCACGCTAAGCCAGTGAAACAAGATTTGCAGGCGCGGATAGCCAGCGTTGGCGGCGGCAGGGGCGGAAGGGGACATGCGTTTCTCCGGGACGCGGCGCCGGGCGGGGCCGGCGGCGGCGCGCGATTAAAAAAACCGCTATTCAAACGCCGGCGCAGCTGCCGGCGCCATGATTCTGAAACCATCCTCAATGACTTGCTCCGGCCGCCCGGTCCCGGCGCGTCCGCCCGACTTTAGATTCCTTTCAGAAAGATTGAGAACCGCGAAAGCCCCATGTGAGCATGCGTTGGCAAGGAGTGGGCCGCCGTCGTCACGGGCGGCGCGGGCCCGCTTCCTCTCTTCTAATCCCACGCCGCCGGGCGCGGCCTGACTTTGGACAAGCGATTCTTATGACGACGATGAGCGC
The DNA here is from genome assembly GCF_001043705.1 of Chromobacterium sp. LK11. NCBI lineage: Bacteria > Pseudomonadati > Pseudomonadota > Betaproteobacteria > Neisseriales > Chromobacteriaceae > Chromobacterium > Chromobacterium sp. LK11. The sequence continues at coordinate 176,612 of NZ_LDUR01000027.1, read as the reverse complement.
TCGACGACGAGCCGCCGGACAAGGCGGCTTCACGCTGCTGGAATTACTGGTGGTGCTGCTGATCATCGCCCTGTTGGCCGGCTACGTCGGACCCAAGCTGTTTTCCCAGGTGGACAAGGCCAAGGTCAAAGCCACCCAGGCGCAGATGAAGACGCTGGGCGACGCCTTGGCGCAATACCGGCTGGACGTCGGCGGCTATCCCAGCGCGGAGCAAGGCCTGGAGGCATTGGTGAAAGCGCCGGCGGGCGTGGCCGGCTGGCACGGCCCCTATCTGGCCAAGGACGTGCCGATGGACGCTTGGGGGCGGCCGTATCAATGGCGGGTGCCCGGCGGCGAGGCCGAGGCCGAGATCGTTTCGCTGGGCGAAGCCGGGCGAGCGGGAGGCGACGGTGAACTGGTCCATGCGCTGTAAGGGGCTGCTGCCGCTGCTGGCCGCCTGCGCCTTGCTGGTCGACGGCGCGCAGGCGGCCAATTGCTGGCGCGAAGCCGGCGCGCGCCACCGGGTGGACCCGCTATTGCTGTATTCCATCGCCAAGGTGGAGTCGTCGCTGAACCCGCGCGCCGTCAACTACAACAAGGACGGCAGCCACGACATCGGCCTGATGCAGATCAACAGCCTCCACCTGCCGGCGCTGGCCCAGCGCGGCATCAGCCGCCAGCGGCTGCTGGACGAGCCCTGCCTGAGCGTTCAGGTGGGCGCGTCCATCCTGGCGGACTTCATCGCGCGCTACGGCTACACCTGGCGCGCGGTGGGCGCTTACAACGCCGGCGGCGCGGCGGCGCGCGAAGGCGCGCGCAAGCGTTACGTGGACAAGGTGTGGCGGCAGTATCTGCAATTGCGCGCGGAACGCGAGGCGCGGGGCTGAGATGGCGGCCTACCGGATCCGCGTGTTGCGGCAGGGGGAGGTGCGGACGCGCTTGCTGCGGGCGGACAGCGAAGCCGCCGCGCTGGCCCAGCTGAGCGCCGACGACGGCCTGGTGCTGGAGGCGAGGCGCGAAGCCGGCGCCGAGTTCGCGCTCAAGGGCGCGGCGCTGGGCCTGCTGCTGCAGGAGCTGTCGGCGCTGCTGGAGGCCGGGCTGGCGCTGATCGAAGCGCTGGAAGCGCTGCGCGACAAGGCCGGTCGCGGCGACAAAGCCTTGCAGGGCGTGCTGGAGCGGCTGTTGCAGGCGCTGTACCAGGGCCAGCCGCTGTCGCGGGCGATGGAAGAGCAGCCGGAGGCGTTTCCGGCGCTGCTGGCGGCCACCGTGGCCGCGTCCGAGGGTAGCGGCCAACTGCCGGAAGCGCTGAAGCGCTATCAGCACTACGAACTGCGCATCGTCGCCATCCGCAAGCGGGTGAGCGGCGCGCTGGTCTATCCGGCGCTGGTGCTCGCCGTCGGTTTCGGCATCCTGCTGTTCATGCTGTTCTTCGTGATTCCCCGTTTCGCCGTGGTGTTCGAATCGCTGCGCGAGCTGCCGGCCAGCGCCGCCGCCATGCTTTGGTGGGCGCGGCTGGTGCAGGCCCACGGCGGCTTGCTGGGCGCGGGCCTGGCCGCCGGCCTGGCGGCGCTGTGCCTGCTGCTGCGCGCGCCGCGGACCCAGCGCGCGCTGCTGAGCCTGCTGTGGACGCTGCCCCGCTTGCGCGACGTCGCGCGCCTGTTCGTGCTGGCGCGGTTTTACCGCACCACCGGCTTGCTGATCGCCGGCGGCACGCCGGCCTTGCAGGCCTTCGAGCTGTCAGGGCGGCTGCTGCCGGCCGCGTATGGCCAGCGTCTGGGCCGCGCCTTGGAGGAGTTGCGCGCCGGCCGGCCGGTGGCGGACACCCTGGCGCGTCACGCGCTGACCACGGCGGTGGCGGAGCGCTTATTGCGCGTCGGCGAGCAGAGCGGCGACCTGGGCGGCATGTGCGAGCGCATCGCCCAGTTTCACGACGGCGCGCTGGACCAGGCGATCGAGGTGTTCAGCAAAGTGTTCGAACCGATTCTGATGTTGGCGGTGGGCGGCCTGGTCGGCCTGATCGTCGTCCTGCTGTATATGCCGATTTTCGAATTGGCCGGCGGCATGGGCTAGGAGAAGCGATGCAAGGATTGATGCAAGGAGTGATGGATCCGGAGACGGCCGGCTGGCAATGGCGGCGCGAGAACGGGGAACAAGACCTGCCGATGTCCGAGCTGCTGAATCGGCAGCTGGAGCGCGAGCCGGTCGGCCTGCCGCAGGCGGCCAGGCTGCTGGGCCTGGCCGCGCTGAGCGAGGCCCAGGTGGGGGAGGCGACGGCGCGCTTCGATCTGTTGCCGCTGGCTGAGGCCTTGTCCTGCCGCGTAGCGCCCTTGGAGTGGCGGGGCGAGCTGTATCTGTTGATGGCCGAACCGCTGCGGCTGGACCTGCGGCTGCGCATGCAGAACCGGCTGCTGGGCCGCGGCCAGCGCTTCGCTCTCAGCCTGCCCGGCGTGGCCGACGCCTGGCTGAAACAGGCCGAGGCCCGCGAGCGGGTGATGGACGGCGCGGAAGTGGACCTGGCCGAGGACAGCCTGGCCAAGGCGGTGGAATCGATCTCGCTGAGCAGCCTGGCCAAGGACGAAAGCCCGGTGATCCGCCTGGTCAACATGACCTTGTACGACGCCCTGCAAAGCCGCGCCAGCGACATCCATCTGGAGTCCCGCGACGACGGGCTGCAAATCCGCTACCGCATCGACGGCGTGATGCAGGCCATTCGCCGGGTGCCGGGGCAGTTGGCGGCCAGTCAGACCCTGTCGCGGCTGAAAGTGCTGTCCAGCCTGGACATCGCGGAAAAGCGCGTGCCGCAGGACGGCCGCTTCAAGGTGGCGCTGCAAGGCCGCGAGGTGGATTTCCGCGTCTCCATCATGCCGGGCGCCCACGGCGAAAACGCGGTGCTGCGCCTGTTGGACAAATCCCAGCGCGGCGACAGCCTGAGCCTGGACAGCCTGGGCTTTCACGGCGAAACCGCGCGCCGCGTGCGCGCGCTGGCGCAACTGCCCTACGGACTGACCCTGATCACCGGCCCCACCGGCAGCGGCAAATCCACCACCCTGTACGGCGCGCTGGCGGAGATCAACACCGGCGAGGAAAAGATCATCACCATCGAAGACCCGGTGGAGTACGAAATGGCCGGCATTCTGCAAATTCCGGTCAACGAGAAAAAAGGTCTGACCTTCGCCCGCGGCCTGCGCTCCATCCTGCGTCACGATCCGGACACCATCCTGGTGGGCGAGATCCGCGACGCCGAGACCGCCGCCATCGCGGTGCAATCGGCGCTGACCGGCCACCGCGTGCTGTCCTCGGTGCACGCCAACGACGCCTTCAGCGTGATAGACCGCTTCCTCTACATGGGCGTGGAAGCGGCCACCTTTCTGGAGGCGCTCAACGGCGTGGTGTCGCAGCGCCTGGTGCGCCGGCTGTGCGTCGCCTGCGCCGGCGCCGGCTGCGAAACCTGCCGCGGCGGCGGCTTCCACGGCCGCATCGCGCTGGCGGAAGTGTTGCGCCTGGACAGCCGACTCAAGGAGGCGCTGCTGGAGCGCTCGCCGCAGAAGCGCCAGCAGGCGCTGGCGCAATGCGCCGACTATCAATCGCTGCGCGACGCCGCCCACGAGGCGGTGGCGCGCGGACTCACCACTTATCAAGAGGTCAGCCGTGCCGTGGCCATGGAATGACAGAACCGTGTTGATCGACGCCGAACTGGCGACCCTGCTGCCGCCTCTGCAATCATCCGATGGCGTCCCTGGCCAGCCGCGGCGCTGCCGTCATCACGGCAAGCCGGCCGAGGCGCTGGCCATGCTGCTGGGCGGCGTCCAGCGCCGGCGGCCGGCCTGGCGCAACCGGGCGCGGGTGCTGCTGGGCTATCCATGGGCGCACAGCCAGCTGTTGCCGTGGCAGGACGGCTTGTCCGGGCAGCGCGCGCAGTGGCGCGCCTACGCGCAGGGCTTGCTGCGCGAACGCGGCGTCGGCGGCGAACTGGACATCCGCCTGGCGCCGGCCGCTTACGGCGCGGCGCGGCTGGCCTTCGCCGCCCACGCGCCGCTGCTGGCCGATTTGCGCGCCGCGGCGCGGGCGGCCGGCTGGCGCTTGGCCGGCTGCCGCGACTTGTTGTCCAGCTGCCTGCAAGCCCACCCGCGCGCGTCGGCCTCGGGCGGGCTGGTGCTGGCCGAGGCCGGCGCCGTTACTTGTTTGTGGCGCGGCGAGGGCGGCTGGGAAGAGTTGCTCACCCTGGCGCTGGCGCCGGGGCAAAGCGCGGCCGAAGGCGTGGCGGCGGCGGAAGCCCTGTGCGGCCGCGAGCCCGGCGGCGACTACGACTGGAGCGCGACTCAAGGCCCGACGCAGCAGCCGCTGGCGGCGCGGGCGCGCTGGCTGGGCTTTCCCCACCCCTTGCTAGCGAGCCAGCCATGCGCCGCCTGAATACCCGCGGGCTGGATTTCAGCCGGCCAGAGGCGAGCGCGCCGCTGGCCGGCGTCGCCGCCATCGTATTGCTGGCGTTGCTGGCGGCCTTGGGCTGGCGGCAATGGGAGCTGGAGTTGCTGGAGGCGGACACCTCGGCCTGGGAGCAGCGGCGGCAGCAACAGCGCTTTCTGCGCGAGCGCGAACAGCGCCGTGCCCAGGCAGCCTCGCCGGAAGCGCGCAAGGCGCAGGCCTTGCTGCAGGCTCAGGGGGATGATCAAACCCGGCTGTGCCCGGCGCTGCTGCGGGCGATAGAACAGGCCTGGTCACCGCGCTTGGGCATTTTGTCGCTGCATCTCGACGGCGCCGGCAAGCAAGTCCGGCTGGAGTTGAGCGCGGCGGAGTTGGCGGAGGTCTTCCATTTCGTCGAACGGCTGAACCTGCCGGCCGGTTTTGGCCAGGCGCAGCTGTTGCGGCATGGGCTCAAGCCCGGCGACCCGGAGCAGACGGTGCTGGCCACGGTGCAGGTGGGCTTGCGATGAGGGCCTGGATGCAAGACGCCGGCCGCCGGCTGGCGGCCTTCAAGCGCGGCGCTCGGCCCGCCGCCGGCGGACGGCCATGGCGCGCCAGGCTGCGCTGGCATCGGCAAGCGTTGGCTTGCCGGCTGGGGCGCGGCGGCCGTTTGTCGCTGGCGGCCTGCGGTCTGTTGCTTGCCTACGGCGCGCTGGTGCAAGAGGCGCAGCAAGAGGATTTGCAACAGCGCCGCCGGCAATTGAGCGCGCCGGCGCGCGCGCAGCCGGCGACGGCGGCGGGGCGAGAGCGGCAATGGCAGGCCCAGCTGCGGCTGGCGCTGGCTCCGCGCAAGCTGGCGCTGCTGGAGCAATTGCGCCAGTCGGGCCTGAGCGTGTCCGAGGCCAGCTATCGGGAAGACGCGGAGGCCGGCGGCGCTTTGCGCCGCGTCACGGTGGAGCTGAGCGCCAGCGGCCGCTATCCGGACTTGACGGCGGCGTTGGGCGCGCTGACGGCGCAGCCGCTGCTGCGGCTGGAGGCGCTGACGCTGGAGCGGGCGCGCACCGACACCGCGACGCTGAGCATGCGCATGCGCTTCAGTCTGCTGGGCGCCGGACGATGAGGCGGCTTAAGCATTGGCTGGGCGGCCTCGCGCTGGCCTGCGCGGCGCTGGCCCAGGCGGGCGGCGTCGATCTATTTCCGGTCCAGAGCCTGGCGTCGCTGCGCGAAGAAGCGAGGCCCGAGCTTCCGCCGCCGGACGCCGCGTCGGCGCTGGCCGCTCCGCTGCCGCTAGCCCGGCTGGAGGCCGCGCCGGCACCGTTCAGCGCCGTAGGCGAATGGCGGCAGGACGGCCAGCGCGTGGTCGTGCTGGAAGGCCTGGGGCGCAGCTTCCTGCTGTGCGCCGGCTGCCGGATGCCCAAGGCGCTGCAACCGGGTGCCAAGTTGGCGGGGCAATACACATTCAAGGCCTTGGAGGCGGAGCGCGCGCTGCTGCTGGACGCGGACGGGCGGGAGTATTCGATTGCGTTGCATCCATCGGCTAACTAAGGCGTCGCCGCCGACGAGACGACGCCGTTTTCACCAGACACCAGGCATCATGAAACATTGCAAACCCACACTGCTGGCCCTCGCTCTTGGTTTGACGCTGGGCGGATGCGCGCTGCCCGGGCCGGTCAAGAAGATCTTCAACCAGACGGCCCCGCCCGGCGCGGAAGAACAATTGCGCGCCGCCGAAACCGCTTTGCGGCGGAAGCCCGACGATGTCGAACGCCGCAAAAACGTCGTGGTCAAGAGCGCGGCGTTGGCGGAGGAGGCCTTGCGAACGGCCAAGACCAGGATGGACGCCGGCGACGACGCGGGAGCGCAGGCGGAAGTGAGCCGCCTGCTGGCATCGGCGCCGGAGCATATGCGCGCCCAGCAACTGCGGCGACAGCTGGAACGCCGGCTGCGGCTGAAGCTGGAGTTGGACGCCGCCGCCGAGATCGGCGCGCAGCGTCCGCGCGAAGCGCTGGAGAGCTTGGGGCGCATCCTTCAGGAGCAGCCGGACTACCGACAGGCGCAAGCGCTGCGCGACGAATTGCAAAACCGGGAAGCCGGCCGCCGCGATACGCGCCCCAGCCTGGCCGAGGCCCTGCGTCAGCCGGTAACGCTGAATTTCAAGGTGCAGCCGATCTCCGGCATCTTCGACGCCATCTCCCAATTGGCCGGCATTGACTTCGTGTTCGACCCGGAAGTGCCCATCGCCACCCCCGCCAGCATCGTCGCCAGCAAGACCACGGCGGAAGACGCCATCAATCTGCTGCTGCGCACCCATCAGCTGGAAAAGAAAGTGCTTAGCCAGCACAGCATACTGATCTATCCGGCGCGTTCGGAAAAAGCCAAGGAATACCAAGAGTTGCTGACCCGCGCTTTCTACCTGAGCCAGGCCAACGCCAGTCATGTGCTGGCCGCGCTGCGCCAGATCAGCTCGCCCAAGAACGTCCACCTGGACGAGCGCACCAATGCGGTGATCGTGCGCGACACGCCGGAAGTGATGGCGGTGATCGAGCGGCTGGTGGCCAGCCTGGACATTGCCCAGTCAGAAGTCACCATGGACGTGCAAGTGCTGGAAGTGAACACCAACGACGTGCTCGACGTCGGCGTCGACTATCCGGCGGAACTGCGGTTTTCGGTGTTGCCGAAAGAGGGATCGGACAAGGTGACGGTGGGCGACCTGCTGGGCCTGAACCGCGACGGCATCGGCGTTGGCGGCAGCAACGGCGGGGATCTGGGCGCGGCGATCAAACTGCTGCAAAGGCAGGGCAAGACCAAGGTGCTGGCCAACCCCAAGATCCGCGTGCGCAATATGGAAAAGGCCAGCATCAAGATAGGCGAGAAAGTGCCGGTGGTCACCACCACCAACGCCAACGGCGTAGTGACGGAATCGGTCAACTATCAGGACGTCGGCCTGATCCTGCAAGTGGAGCCGCGGATCAGCCTCAGCAATGAAGTCAGCGTCAAGGTCAATATGGAAGTCAGCAATCTCAAGGGCGAAGTCAAAACCGCCGGCGGCGGCACCGTCTATCCGATGAGCACCCGCAACGCCGAAACCGTGATGACCGCGCGCGACGGCGAAACCCAGGTGCTGGCCGGCCTGGTCAATCAGCAACACGACCGCGGCAGCAGCGGGCTGCCCGGCCTCAGCACCCTGGGCTGGCTGGGCAGCTTGTTCGGCAGCCAGAAACGCAGCGTCGAGCATACCGAGCTCATCCTGCTGCTGACCCCGCGCATTGAACGGGCGCTGGACCTGCCGGCCGCCTCCAACAGCTATTTCCATTCCGGCACCGAAGGCCGGCTGACGCTGGAGCCGCTGACGACCGAAGCGCCGCGGCCGGCCGCGCCCGCCGCGGCGCCGGAGCAGGAGCAGGAGGCGTCCGCGCCGGCGCTGGACAGCCCGCTGGCCGCGCCCTGAGGTGCTTATGCCGCGTCAATCCGGTTTTACTCTGATCGAGATGCTGGCCGCTCTCACCCTGATGGCGCTGCTGCTGGGCGCCAGCCTGCCGCTGAGCGAGCTGGCCAGGCGGCGCGCGCAGGAGGCCGAACTGCGGCACAGTCTGCGCCAGATCCGCAACGCCATCGACGCCTACCGGCAGGCGGTGGCGGACAAGAAGATAGACGCTTCGCTGGACCAGAGCGGCTATCCTCCCCGCCTCTCCAGCCTGGTGGACGGCGTGCCGGACCAGAGCGATCCCAATGGCGGAAAACTCTTTTTCCTGCGCCGGCTGCCAGCGGATCCGATGTGCGACGCTTGCGCGGATGCCGATCCGGGGCTCAGCTGGGACACGCGCAGCTACGACAGCTCGGCCGAGGCGTTTTCCTCCGGCCGCGACGTATACGATATCCGCTCCAAGAGCCTTCGAAAGGGCATCAATGGCATACCCTACCAACAATGGTAAGCCGGCGTGCGGCTTCACCCTGATCGAGCTACTGGTGGTGATGAGCATCATAGGCGCGCTGATGGCCCTGGTCAGCCCCAGCTACTTCAAGCACAACGACCGCGCCCGCGAAACCGTGCTGCGCCACAATCTGGCCGCGCTGCGCCAGGCGATGGACGACTACCGCGCCGATCACGGCGCCAACCCGGCCGCGCTGCAGGATCTGGTGGCCGGCCGCTATCTGCGCGAACTGCCGCTGGATCCCATCGCCGGCCGGCGCGACGGCTGGCAAGCCAAACCGGCCGAGGAAGGCGGCATCGGCGACGTGACCAGCGGCGCGCCGGGCAAGGGCCTGGACGGCAGCAGCTATGGTAGCTGGTAAGCAAGGCGGGCTGGCCTATCTGGGCGTGCTGGCGCTGGCGTTGGCCATGGGCGTCGCCCTCAGCGCGGCGGCCGGCGCCTGGAGCCGGCAGCTGCAACGCGAGCAGGAGGAAGAGCTGCTGCACATCGGCCTGCAATTACAGCGCGCCATCGCCGCCTACCATCGCGCAGGCCCCGCGCCGGCCTATCCCAAAACCCTGGAAGCCTTGCTCAAGGACGAACGCGCGCCCTTTACCCGACGCCACCTGCGCCGGCTCTACGCCGACCCGCTGACGGGCAAGCCGGACTGGGGGCTGATCAAGGGCGCGGACGGCGGCATCGTCGGCGTGCACAGCCTGGCGGAAGGGAGGCCGTTGAAACAGCGGGGTTTCGCCGCGGAGCTGGGGGACTTTGCCGACAAGGACAGCTACCGGCAATGGGTGTTTCTGGCGCCGGCCGCGCCGTGACGCCAGCGCGGCTGTGATGGTTGTAGCCGCATGACGTATCAGTTGCTCCGGTTCAATAGGCTTAAATTTATTGAGGGATTCTTTAGGAAGTTAGGAGTAGTCCTATGGATTCCCTGACCATCTTTCCGTAAGAATGCCTCCTTTGGGCTATTCATGACGGCATCCGGCGGCGCTCAGGCGCGCGCGGAAGCTCTCAGCTCCCGGGCGCGCACTGCTGGCGCTCCGGCAATGAATCCGCCGCTTTCAACCTACACACCTATTTATGATTGTTGCAATTTTAGAAGACTGTCCGCTCCAATCCGCACGCGTGGTCAAACTGCTGGAGCAGCACGGCCATCAGCCTGTCGCCTGCGTCGATGGCGATCAGTTCGTCGCTCAGTTCCGGCAGCAACGCTGCGACGCGATGCTGCTGGATTGGGAGGTGCCGGGTCGAGACGGCGTGGAAGTGCTCAAGTGGGCGCGCGCCAAACTGCCGCCGGCCTTGCCCATCCTGATGGTGACTCAGCGCGACGACGAAGAAGACATCGTGCTGGCCTTGGAGCACGGCGCAGACGATTACCTGCAAAAGCCGATCCGCGAACGCGAGCTGCTGGCGCGGCTGAACGCCCAGTTCCGCAAGCAGCAGCGCCTGGGCGATCCGGAAGCCTCGTTCGAGGCGGGCGGCTATACCTTCAATCCGGAAGCGCGCAGCGTCAGCTTTCCCGGCGGCAAGGCCACGTTGCCGGCGCGCGAATTCGCGCTGGCCACGCTGCTGTTCCGCAACCTGGGCCGCATCCTGACCAAGGATTTTCTCAGCCAGCGCATCTGGGGCCAGGCGGACCGCAAATACGACGCCAGCCTGGCCACCTATGTCAGCAATCTGCGCTCGGCATTGGGTCTGCGGCCGCGCAAGGGCATGGTGATTTCCACCGTGTACAACTACGGCTACCGGCTGGAGCGGGTCTGAGAACCTGTTCAAAGTCTGCTGCGCTTCGTGAGGCGTTGCTCAGTGAGTACAAGCTCAAAATGCTCATGTATCCCTTGTACATTCCGCTTTTTCGCTCGTTTTCGCCTTGTCTCGCCTTGCCCGCGGGCTTTTGAACAGGCTCCGAGGCCGATGCCGCCGTTCAGGCCCGCCGCGCTCTCATGCCGCGTTTTGGATGTCTTATGAAATGGTTTTGCCAAGCGCTCCGGCGCGGGCGTCGCTACGACGCGCGCTTCCTGATCGCTTTCGTCCTGCTGGCGGCGGTGTTCGCCATTCCCACCCAGGACGCGCTGTTCCACTCACTGGACCGCTTGTATTTTGAGCTGCTCTCCGAGCTGCAAACCGATGAAGACGAACACGACGTCGTGCTCGTCAATGTCGATCAAGCCACGGTGCGGGCGCTGGGCCACGAGGAAGTCAACGGCAATGTGCTCTACGCCGCGCTGCTGGAGCGGCTGAACCAGGCCGACAGCGTGGCGTTGAACATGAACCTGATGTCGCGCCGGGACGAAGGCATGTTGGCGGAAGCCATCCGGCGGCATGGCCGGGTGGTGCTGGCCTTGCCGCCCGACGCCGAAGCCGAGTCGGGGCGCGACGGCCCCGAGCCCTCGGCCATTTACGCCGCCGCGGCCGGGATGGGGCACCGCGACTTGTTGATCGGCGACCGCAGCGTGGTTACCGGCCTGGTGCCTTACAAGCTGCATGGCCGCAAGCTGGCGCCGCACATGGTGATGGAGGCGATCCGCGTCGCCGGCTACGAACTGCCGCCGCGGGAAAACACCTGGTGTCTGGCCGCGTTCTGGCGGCGCTGCGCGCCGCAGAGCGACGGTTGGCTGCTGGTGTTGCCGGCTCAGCACCATATTCAGCAGTACTCGATGCTGGACGTGTTGACCGGCGTGGTGCCGCGGCAGGCGTTTCACAATAAGATCGTCTTTGTCGGCCACCTGGCCTTGGATCCGTTCAAGGGTCTGCGCGCCAACCGCTATCCGCTGGACCGCGAGGGCCATACCCGCAGTCAGATCCTGGCGCTGCAAACCCAGACCTTGATGAACCACGGGCCGGTCGCCATGCTGGCCGCTCCGTACAAGCTGCTGATCAATCTCGGCATCATGCTCGGCCTGTTGCTGATCTGCCTGCTGGCGCCGCCGGCGCGCATGCATCGCCGCGCCTGGCTGTGGCTGGGCGGCTGCTGGCTGGCGTCCACCCTGTTGTTGCTGCAAACCCAGATCTGGATTCCGGTCAGCTCGCCCTTGATCGGCGGCTTGCTGATCTACGCCGGCTGCGCCTGGCGCTGGCAAACCAAGACCCATTTGCTGCTGCGGGAGGAAATGGAGGCGATGCGGCGGAACCTGCGCGAGGCCGGCATGGAGCTGCCGCTGCGCGGCCAGGACGCCGAATCCGACACTGATGAAATCGAACGGCTGATGCAGCAGATGCGCGCCTGGCAAAACGCCTATGCCAGCGTGCTCAATATGCTGCCCTATCCTATCTTCTTCGAGCAGGGCGGCAAGATCGTCCTCAGCAATCAGGCGGCGCGCAATCTGCTGTGCGAGCAAGGCACCCCGGACGAAGCCGAAGCCTGGGTGTTGGAACTGGCCGCGCAAGCGCGCGCGAAGGCGCTGCGCAGCGGCGGCATCAGCGTGGAAGAAGTGCGCAGCGGCCAGGGCGAGCATATGTTGCTGGTCACGCCCTGTCAGGAACTGTGCGACGGCTTGTCCAGCAGCCTGATCAGCCTGGTCGACCTGCAAAACGTCAAGGCCAGCGTGTCCGGCGACCGGCGCGTGCTGCGTCAGATGGCGCACGATCTGCGCAACCCGCTGACCACGATGCTGGCGATGATAGAGCAGCGCGGCGGCGAGACCGGGCCGCGGCAGGACCAATTCTTCAACGATCTGCGCCGGCAAGTGCATTACAGCCTGCGCGTGGCGCAGGACTTCATGCAGCTGTCCCGCGCCGAACAGTTGGACCCGGCCAGCTTCCTGCCGGTGGCGCTGTCCGACCTGGCCGAAGACGCGATGGACCAGATCGAGGCCAGCGCCCGTCAAAAGCGCATCGCGCTGCATGGCCCGGAAGCGTTGGAAGCGTTGTGGGTGCGCGGCCATTACGACATGCTGTTGCGCGCTGTGGTCAATGTGCTGGACAACGCCGTCAAATACTCGCCGCCCAACAGCCACATCGTGGTGCGGCTGGCGCGCTGGGGCGAGATGGCCGGCATCAGCGTGGTGGATCAGGGAATAGGCATTCCCGAACACGCGCTGCCCAGGCTGTTCGAGCTGTTCTACCAGGTGGACGAAGGCCGCCGCGACGGCGCCGGCCTGGGCCTGCCCTTCGTCAAGGCGGTGATGCAGGCCCACGGTGGGCGCGTCGAAGTCAAATCCAGAAGCCGGCTGGGCAGCGAATTCCAGCTGCTGGCGCCGTGCGTGGCGTGCGAGGAGGAAGAGGGTCAGACGGGCGGCTTGAGCATCTCTTGAGATTGATTGGGGCTGCGGAAGGGGTTTGGAACAATGCGGACAGGCTGGCGGCGCTTGACGCCGTCTCGGCCTGATGTACTCCACCCACCTTCAATCAAGGAACACCATGTCCCTATCCCGCAAGGCCGGCAGCTTCGCTCTGCCCGCGCTGGCGCTGAGCCAGATCGCCGCCTCCCTGTTGCTGCTGGCCCCGACCGCCGCCTCCGCCCATGGCTCAATGGAAGAGCCGATCAGCCGCATCAAATACTGCCACAGCTCTGACAACCCGGAGAATCCCAAAACGCCGGGATGTCAGGCGGTCAAAAAAATTGGCGGCTCGCAAGCCATCTATGACTGGAATGGCGTGCGCCAGGGCAACGCCAACGGTAATCACCAGCAAGTGGTGCCCAATGGTAAATTGTGCGCTGGCGGCGACGCCAGAACCTTCGGCGGCCTGGATGCTACGGTCGATTGGCCGGCCACCACCATCCAGCCGGGGCCGGACGGCAAATACACGATGACCTATCATCAGACCGCCCAGCACCAGACCGCTTATTTCAAATCCTATATCAGCAAGGACTCCTATGATTTCAAGCGTCCGCTGCAGTGGGACGATCTGCAACTGATCGGCAACTCCGGCGCGATAGCGCCCAGCGCCAAGACTAAGTTGGATGTGCAGATTCCGGCCGGCATGCAGGGCAAGCGCGTGATCTACAACGTATGGCAGCGTAGCGACAGCGGAGAAGCCTTCTACAGCTGCTCCGACGTCAATATCGTGGCCAACAACGTGGACTTCAAACCGCTGGGCCCGCTGACGGCAAGCCCCTTCGAGGCCAAGCCCGACACCACCATCACCTTGCGGGTGTTCGACAAGTTGCGCGGTACGGACCTTGAACGGCATCCAATCACCATCGCAGCCGGCCAAACCGCGGCCAATGAATGGACCTATGCGCTGGCCACCATCGTCAACGCCAAATCCAGCGTGGTCAATGTTGGTCAACTGCAAAACGGCAAAGTGGTGCCGGTCAAGAACGCCACCGCCAACACCGTGTTCGGCCTGGGCAAGGAATACAGCTTCGTGCTGGAGCAATCGGACGAGGGTGGCAAGCCGCCGGTGGACGAGATCGCGCCGGGCAAGGTCTCCGTTAGCGGCCCGGCCAGCGTCAACGGCGGCGCCAACGTCAGCCTGACAGCCAAGCCGGCCGCCGGCACCAATCTGAAATACCAGTGGACCGTGTCGCCCAGCATCGCCGGGCTGCCGCTGAACGCCGCCACCCTCAATTTCAAGGCGCCGACGCCGAAGCAGGACACCCGCTATACCTTCCAGGTCAAGGTCAGCAATGCCTTGGGCAGCCAGAGCGCCAGTCACGCGCTACTGGTCAAGACCAAGGACGATGGCGGCAAGCCGCCGGTAGAGGGCAACTGGAACGCGGCCACGGTCTACAAGACGCCTTGCACCAAAGTCACCTACCAGGGCAAGGAATGGCTGAATGGCTGGGAGATCAGAGGCATCGCTCCGGGTTCGGATGGGCAGTGGGGAGCGTGGCGCGAGGTCGGTGTTTCCAATATGCACGCGATGTGCAAGGGGCAGTAGGCCGTGACGGCTAGTTTGAACGCGACCAGCTTCGGTTTGGCGCGCGTTTAAGACCCGGTTGCGGGTTTTGCCCGGCAGGCGTGAGTCTGCCGGGTTTTTTCCGTTGAGGATGGATATCGCCTGGGAATCACCAAAATTTAGCTTTTATTGAGAATGATTGGGTACCGTGGTGGGGTTTGGAACAATACGGGCAAGCCCTTTCCCGGCCGCGGATGGCCGGAGAGAGCGAAAACCCAACCCTTGGACTTAAGGTTTTAGAACATGACCGCACCTCGCACCGCCGGCAAGCTCGTCCTGCCAGTGTTGGCCCTGAGCCAGATCGCCGCCTCCCTGATGGCCATTGCCCCGTCCACCGCCTCCGCCCATGGCTCCATGTCTTTCCCGGTAAGCCGTGAAGTGGCGTGCAAATTGGAGGGTGGGCATTGGAGCGGCTCCAGCAAGTTTTCCGGCTGCAAGGCCGCGGCGACCGCTGTCGACGACTGGACTGCGAATGTCCAGGCCAAGTCGGACGGCAACCATCAGCAGCTGGTGCCCAACGGCAAGTTGTGCGGCGGCGGCAAAGCGGGAAGCTGGGCTGAGTTGGACAACCCCAAACACAGCTGGCCGACGGCCACGGTGCTGACGCCCGGCGCGGATGGGAAAATGACCTTCCGCTACGCTCAGAGCGCCCCGCACTACTCCAAGTACTTCGAGGTGTTCATCAGCAAGGACAGCTACGACCCTGCCAGGCCGCTGACCTGGAACGATCTGGTGTCCATCGGCAAGGACCAACGCCGCGACAAGCCGGAACTGAGCGGGGAACTGGCCAGCCGTAAAGTCGGCTACACCGACATCGCGGTGACGCTGCCGGCCTGGGCTACCGGCAAGCGCGTGGTCTACACCGTATGGCAGCGCGCTCCGGACGACAACGACGAAGCCTTCTACTCCTGCTCCGATGTGGATGTGGCTTCGGCCAATGTCCAGTGGAAGCACAGCGGCGAGATCAACAAGCGTGACGTTGTGCTGAATCAGGGCATGAAAGTGACCCTGCGCGTGTTCGACCGCGCGCGCGGCAGCGATGTCGAGCGCCATGAAATCGTGGTCGCCGCCGGCCAGCAGCAGCCGGAAAAATGGGTGTACGCGCTGGCCCAGCAAGTGAACCAGAAGTCCCGCATCGTCAAGCTGGGCAAGCTGGTGAACAACGAGGTCAAACCGCTGGAGAGCGCCACCGACAACGCGGTGTACGGCCTCAACAAGGCTTACAACTTCGAAATCGAAACCTCCATGGGTGAGATCAAGCCGCCGCCGGTGGATGAAATCGCGCCGGGCAAGGTCACGGTTAGCGGCAAGACCGAAGCCAAGGCGGGCGAAGCCGTCAGCTTGAATGCTCAGGCCGCCTCCGGCAGCAACTTGAAATACTTGTGGACCGTGTCGCCCAATATTGCTGGTCTGCCGCTGAACACCGCCACCCTCAACTTCAAGGCGCCGACGCTGAAGCAGGACACCGCCTACAACTTCCAGGTCAAGGTCAGCAACAGCAAAGGCGAGCAAACCGCCGCGCATGCGCTGACGGTCAAGGCCGACGACAGCGGCACCACGCCGCCGGTAGAGGGCGAAGCCTGGAAAGAGGGCGCAAGCTATAAGGCCGGCCAGGTCGTCGTATTCGAAGGCAAGCAATATCGCTGCTTGCAGCCGCATACCGCTTGGGCGGGTTCCGGTTGGACGCCGGCTAGCCAGCCAGCCCTGTGGGCGCTGATTTAAGTCCGCGTTTGACCCGAGCGGCGGCTGAACAGGCCTACGTGTGGTACGAGCCCCTTGTCCTTGGCTGGACAAGGGGCTGTTTTTTATTTGCCGGCGCTTGGCGGTGCCTTCCCCATCAGAATGATGACCTGGCTGTTTTTAGCGCTTGGAAGGATAGGGCTGGCGAATGAGGTGGACAGCAGCACGGCATAACACTGGTGGTCGCAATCACGTCCGTCTAAATGGAGGCTAGGTTGATGGCAAGGGGGGGCTGGCGCAATTTCGGTGAAGCAAAGCGGGTGAGTCTTGTTGTTGATGGGCAAGGATAGATCAGTAAGCGTGGAGAGTCGGACAGCCCCATTCAATTGCATGTCGGTATGATTTAGAAAGGCATTGCTGATTTATGGTTACTTATGCATAAAAACATCTGTGCAATGCTAGTTGATAACCATCTTTTTGTGAATGCATTAAATAAATGTCTTGCCATATGTCTTTTAAAAGTGAATGTATTTGCATCTTAATTGCGTTCTCTGGTTTTTTTAGGAGAAATCCTATTTTTCCGTTTGGACGAGATAAGTACTATCGGCCTGTCTTTTTAAAGGCTTTCAAGCATTTCAAGAGCCTGCTTAAAGATAAATTCAATATCTAATGGAGAGTGGTTTCATGAAGAAAATCGTCGTTTTGGCCAGTTTATGCCTGCCGGCTTTAGCTTTGGCGGATAACACCATTAATTTCCAGGGCGAAGTGACTTCGCAAACCTGCACGGTGGATATCAATGGCAACGCCACCAGCCCGCTGGTGCTGTTGCCGACGGTGCCGACGACCAGTCTCGCCAAGACCGGTGACGTGGCCGGGGAAACCGACTTCACCATCCGCCTGACCGGCTGCGAAGCGGCGCCCGCTGGCGGCACCAAGATCAATACCGTGTTCGTCGCCAACAGCCTGACCACGGGCGGCAATATCGGCAACGTCGGCTCCGCCGGCAAGGTGGCGCTGCAGTTGCTGGACCCGGCCGCGCCGGCTACCCCGTTCAACCTGACCGGCGGTTACAAGGCGCCGGGCCTGGAGTTGAAGGCAGGCGAGACCACTGCCGAGCATAAGTTCGCCGTCCGCTACTATGCCGAAGACACCGTTACCGCCGGTTCGGTGTTGGGCAGCGTGCAGTATGCGGTTTCCTACTTGTAAACGCAGCAGCCTGCCGGAGCGCGGCGCGTCTAACGCCGCCGCGCTCCGGCGCGCGCTGCTGCCGGCGCTGATCCTGCTGGCCGCGTGGCCGGCGGCCTGGGCCAGCGTGGTGCTGAACAATACCCGCATCGTCTACCCAGGGCAGGCCCGCGAGAGCAGCATCCAGCTGCGCAACGAGGACGAGATACCCAATGTGGTGCAAGTGTGGCTGGACGCCGGCGACGTGGATTCCACGCCGGAACGCGCCACGGCGCCGTTCGCGGCGATGCCGTCGGTGTTCCGCATGGAGCCCAAGGCCGGCCAGACCGTGAGGCTGGTGTTCGACGGCAGCGAGCTGCCGCAGGACCGGGAGTCGGTCTACTACTTCAATATGCTGCAAATTCCATCGGTCAACCGCGAGTTCTCCGAGCAAAACCAGATGCTGGTGATGCTGCGCAGCCGTCTCAAGCTGTTTTACCGTCCGGCGGG
Organism: Chromobacterium sp. LK11; assembly: GCF_001043705.1. NCBI lineage: Bacteria > Pseudomonadati > Pseudomonadota > Betaproteobacteria > Neisseriales > Chromobacteriaceae > Chromobacterium > Chromobacterium sp. LK11. The sequence continues at coordinate 159,114 of NZ_LDUR01000027.1, read as the reverse complement.
CATCCAGGGCCGAGTTGAGCAGGCGTCCAGCCAGTTGAGCTTCTCCTTGCAACGCCAGGGGCGCGGGTGGCAACTGCATGCCGACAACCTCAGCGGCTATTACCTGTCGCTGATAGGCGGCGAGGTAATGAGCGGCGGCAAGGCACATGCCTTCAGAGCCGACATGCTGGCGCCGTTTGCTCGCGCCAGCTGGCCGGTGCCGGGGCTGACGCAGGCCGGCGCACGGCTCTCCGTGCGTTTCAAGCATGTCAATGATTACGGTGGCGTGAACGAGGTCGAGTCCGCCGCCGTGGCAGTGGAATGATTTCCCGGATATGACTCCAAATAGCTATCGCAGTCAGTGGTTTCCTGGCCTTCCCCCGGTGTTGGCCGCCAGCGTGGCCTGCTTGACGCCTGGCCTGGCCTGGGCCGAGCCGGGCAGTGCCGCCGAGAAGACCGCGCCGGCGCTGCTGGCGTATCGCTTCGACAGCCGTTTGTTGCTGGGCTCCTCGCTGGCGAACGGTCTTGAGCGTTTCAACACGCCCAATCAAATGGACCCCGGCGACTATCTGGTGGACGTCTTCGTCAACGGCGCTTTTCTTTCCCGCCAGACGGTGAGCTTCCGCCGTGAAGGTGAACACCCCACTTCCGCCTGCTTGGACCAGGCCTTCCTGCTCAAGGCCGGAGTGCTGGCGGAAAGCCTGCCGCCGGACGAGGACGCGGCGGCGGCATGCTGGCCGCTGGCCTTGCGCATTCCCGGCGCCGGCAGCGTGTTCGACCTGCCGCGCTTGCGTTTGGAGCTGTCTGTGCCGCAGGCGGCGATGAAACGGCGGCCGCGCGGTTATGTGGCGGAAGAGGATTTGGACGCCGGTGCGGCCATCGGCTTCGTCAATTACGACGCCAGCAGCTATCGCTCCAGCAGCGGCGATGTCAGCAACACCTATCATTACGTCTCCGCCGACGCCGGGGTGAACCTGGGACTGTGGCGTTTGCGCCAGCAATCCAACTACAGCGGCGGCATGGCCGGCGGCGGGGGCTGGAATCATATCCGCAGCTATGTGCAGCGCGCCTTGCCCGCCTGGCAGAGCGAGTTGACGCTGGGGGAAAGCTCCACCGGCGGCAGTCTGCTGAGCGGGCTCAGTTTCCGCGGTGTGCAACTGAGTAGCGACGACCGGATGCTGCCGGAGTCCTTGCGCGGCTACGCGCCAGTGGTGCGCGGTGTGGCGGACAGCAATGCCCGGGTGGTGGTGCGCCAGGGCAAGCAGGAGATTTATCAGACCGTGGTGGCGCCGGGCCCCTTTGTGATTGACGACCTGTTCCCCACCAGCTACCAGGGCGACCTGGACGTGGAGATCACCGAGGCGGACGGGCAGGTGAAGCGCTTTACCGTGCCCTTCGCCGCGGTGCCGGGATCGATGCGGCCGGGCCAGACCCGCTACAGCCTGACGCTGGGCCAACTGCGCAACGCCTTGGACGACAAGCCAGTGTTCGCCGATTTCACCTATCAGCGCGGCGTCAACAATGCGTTGACCGCCAATATGGGCGCGCGGGCGGCTTCTCATTACACCGCCTTGCTGGGCGGCATGGTGTGGGGGTCCAGCTATGGCGCACTGGGCGCGGACGCCACTTATTCACGTTCCCGCGATGGCGACGGCAGCCTGAACCATGGCTGGCGCGCGGCCCTGTCGTATAGCCACACCATCCAGCCCACCGCCACCTCCATCACCTTGGCCGGCTATCGCTACTCCACTCGCGGCTACCGCGATCTGGTCGACGCCCTGGGCGCGCGGCAGGCTTTTCAACGCGGCGAGACCTGGAATTCCAGCACCTTCCAGCAGCGCAACCAGTTCACCGTCAGCGTCAACCAGCGGCTGGGCGGTTACGGCAGCCTGGGGCTGTCCGCCGCGATCAGCGATTACTACAACGGCAAGGAGCGGGATACCCAGTTGCAGCTCAGCTACCAGAACCAGTTCCGTTCCATCAGCTACGGGGTGTCGGTATCGCGTCAGCGCATGGGGCAGTGGCAAACCGGCGGTTCGGCGTTTCAGCCGCTGGACAGCGGGCGAGTTCGCAATACGGTGATGTTCAATCTGTCGATGCCGCTAGGCAAGGTCCGGCGCGCGCCGATGCTGGCGGCGTCAATGAGCCGCAGCGAGGGCGAGCGCAATCTGCAATTGTCGCTCAGCGGCACCGCGGACGAGGCGCAGACGGTCAGCTACGGCGTCAACGCTTCGCACAACTCGCAGAGCAGTTCAGGCGCGTTCGGCGCCAATGTGCAAAAGCGTTTCCCGCTGGCCACGGTGGGCGGCAGCTATTCGCGCGGCCGCAATTTCACCCAAACCGGCGCCAGCGCGCGTGGCGCGCTGGCGGTGCACCGCGGCGGCGTGACTTTCGGTCCTTATCTGAGCGAAACCTTCGGCCTGGTGGAAGCGCCCGGCGCCAGCGGCGCGGCGGTGCGCAACGGCATGGGCGCCACCGTGGACCGCGCTGGCTACGCGCTGATCCCGTCGCTGACGCCGTATCGCTACAACGACGTGGCGCTGGACAGCAAGGGCCTGGCCGATGGCGTGGAACTGCAGGGCGACCAGTTGCGCACCGCGCCGTACGCCGGTGCGGCGGTCAGGCTGAAGTTCGCCACCCGCCGCGGCCAGGCGCTGCTGATCAAGGGCCGGCTGGCCGACGGCTCGGTCTTGCCGATGGGCGCGATGGTGTACGCGGAAGACGGCGCCAATATCGGCATGGTGGGCCAGGGCGGGCAGGCCTATGCGCGGGTGGCCGCGCGCAAGGCCATGTTGCGAGTGAAATGGGGCGAAACGGCGGACAGCCAATGCGCGTTGCCGTACGCCTTGCAAGACGACACCGCCAGCCGGCCCATCATCCGTCTGGAGGCGGAGTGCGCGCCGCTGGCCAAACCATGAGAGTGAATATGGCCTTTAAACTATGTGTACCGGCGCGACGGAGCGGAGCCGCCGCAATGTTGGCCGTACTGAGCGGGTTGCTGAGTCTGCAAGCTGAAGCCGGATGTTATCGCGTATCGCGCTCTACGCCGACGACCGATACCGGTGCTGTCGACTATGTCGAACCCGGCAAGGGTTTGGTGCGGGTTTGGGACGGCGCGCACGATACCTCGGGAAAGGGGGCGATGGCGATGACCCTCAATATCAATAACGAGGTGTTCCAGCCCGACGGCACCTTGCTGGCCAGTAAGGTGCTGAGTTTTTTCGATCTGGGGTCCGGCCATGTCGGCGGCTATGCGCCGGAGCAAGTGCTGTTTCGCTGCCAGCCGACAGAAAATCCGAGTACTTTTTACGAATATTACTCGACCAATGGCGACAACAGTTGGGCCGGCAAGGACGAGGAGGGCAGCGCCATCGGCTTGCCGGAGTCCTATCGCACCGTGCAGCGTGGGCTGATGGCGCGGGTCACCAATCTGAACACCGGCGAGTACGCGTCGCGTTATTGGAAACGGCGGCCGCTGGAGCTCGATATGGCGCGGGATCGGGATTCGCGTGGCTGGTATCTGATCAAGGCCAGGCACTTCAGCAATTACAAGGTGGAGTTCTTCAAATACAGCAAGTCCAAGGGCTCGGGAGACAGCGGCTGGCAAGATGGTCAGGATGGTCAGAATTGGAATTATTCGCAGCCCATCGCCTATAGCGCGTTTCAAGGTGGCGGCCGGTCGCCGGATTTGAGGCCGGGGGCGGATCACAATTCGCAGTACTCCGGCTTCTACGATGCTTGGCCTGGGGCCATCAATCCGTACCAAACCGTCAAGGTGCGCCGCAGCGCCAGCTGCCGGGTGGAAACGGTGACGCCGGTGGTGGCTTTCATGCCGATCAGCGCGGCGGAACTGGAGAAGGGAGGGCAGCGCATGCTGCCTATCGACATCCGTCTGCAATGCCAGACTGGCGCGCCGGCAAATACCGGCCTGACTGGTTTCCAAAGCGGCACCGGAGCTAAACAGACGGCGATGGGGTTGCTGGTACAGTCGGCCAATTACCTGGCGGCGCAGAGAGAGGGCCTGGGCGTTCCCGGCGGCAGCGGGGTCACCCACCTGCTATCCGATGGCTATGGCGACAATCCGGCGGTGGCCACCGGCGTGGGCGTGGCGTTGAGTCGGCCGAGCGGTCAAAAACTGAACTGGCTGAGCAGCGAGTGGATTACCGGCGGCGGTGGCGCTGCCGGCTGGTATCCGGTATTGCAGGATGCCGACGCATCGGGTAGCCAGGATGGACTGACCCGCTATCACGCGCGGATGCACGCGACGCTGATCCGTTTGCCGGGCAAGAAGGTCAAGGCCGGCTCCTTGAACGCGACCGCGCAGGTGGTGATCCGTGTCCAGTAAGGCGTGGCCGCGCTGGAAAGTGGGCGGTCTGCTATGTCTATTGTGCGGCAGCAGCTGGGCCGGCCTGATGGCGGAGTCCACGCGGGTGGTGTTTGCCGCAGGCAGTGCCGAGCAATCGTTACAACTGGTCAATACCAACCCTTATCCGGTGGTGGTGCAGGCCTGGGTGGACGACGGCGGGCTGGAGTCCGGCCCGGACACGGCCAGCGCGGCGGACGCGGCGGTGATGCCGATTCCGCCCATCTTCCGTCTGAACCCGCAGGCGCAGATCAGCCTGCGCCTGATCGCCACCGGCGCGCCGCTGCCCACGGACCGAGAGTCCTTGTTCTGGCTGAACCTGTATGAGATTCCGCCGAGGCCCGGCGATCTACCGGCAGATGCGCAAACCCTGACCGTCGCCTTGCGTACCCAGATGAAGCTGTTCATGCGGCCGGCCAAGCTGCCGTCCTCGGCGGAGCAGTTGCCGGAGCAGCTGCGCTTCGCTCTGGAGCAGAATGCCGACGGGCCGCGATTGCGCATAGCCAACCCCAGTCCCTATTACGCCACTTTCCGCTCCTTGGAGGTGGCTTGTGCCGGCGGGGCGGCGCAGCCGCTGACAGTGGACATGTTGGCGCCCCTGGCGCGGGAAACGTTGGCCATGGCCTCGCCCTTGCCTTGCGCCGCCGAAGCAGCCGAGGCCCGCTTTCTTCTGGTGGACGACGATGGCAATCCGGTGGCGGGGAGGGTGGCACTGGGAGCCGATGCCAAATGATGTGGGTGGGGCTGGTAGTGCCGCTTGAGCATTAACAGGCGCGGCCGGCAGACGAGCGCCTGGCGGCTCGAGTTCGAACAGGCCGTCTCCTCGTGCTGCCTCACGCCCATACAATATCCGGCGTATCCGTTTGCCTCGCTCTGTCGTTCAAAACCTTGGTGAACCCGTTTAAAAAAGAGACGCAGGAGGCCCGCGTCTCTTGGCGTTGCTTAGGACTGCATCGCGCTGCCGGGCTTATTTTTCAAGCCAGGCATCCTTCCATGCCAGCCCCGTGCCGGGTGCGTAGTGCTGCGGCGATTGGCTGCACCAGCCGCTGAAAGGCGGCAGCTTGCATTCAAAGGTGCGGCCGACATTCGTCACTTTATCGCCGGCCCGATAGCTGCCGCCCGGAACATAGGTGGGAATGCCGCCGTTTCCTTTCTTGACCTGGAGGCTGTGAGCGACGCTGGCGGTTTGGCCGGCTTTATCCTTCACCGTCAGCAGCACCTGATGCAAGCCCTCCTTGACTCGGTCGGACGCGGAAACCTCAAGCTGATCGCCATTGGGCTGCAGCGTGAGTTGTGTGCTATTCGTCCATTGATATGTCAAGCGTTCCCCGCTGGAGCTTTTAGCGCTCAGGGTGATGCCTGTCTGGTTTTGCGTGAGGGCATTCGGGCCGCTGATCTGGGCTTTGGGCGGCGGTGGTAGAGGATCCGGTTTCGCAGTGACCGTGACCGTGATCGAGTGCGAGGTTGTGTCGGTTTTGCCGAAGCGATCCTTCACGGCCAAGTCGATCTGGTACTTTCCAGGCAGAACGCCCGGCACCATATTGACGATGGCCTTGTCGCGATTGGGCAGCAAGAGCAGCTTGCTCTGCGTCGACCAAGTGTATTCCAGCGCATCGCCGGCGGATTGCTTGGCTGACAGGATGATGCCTGTGAGGTGGTCTACCGGAAGCTCGCTGGGTCCGCTGATATGGGCCTTGGGTGGCGGGCCGCCAGCATCGTCGCCGCGTTTGACCTGCAACTCATGCACGGCGCTATCGGTGCGGCCTTTGCCATCGGAGACTTCTAGCGTTACCTTGTGTTTCCCCTCGGCCACCGTGACGGGCGCGAGTATATGGGCATAGCCCTGATTGGGGCTCACTTTGAGCCCGCTATTATTGTGCCATTTGTAGCTGAGCCGGCTGCCGGTGGAGGAGCTGCCGTCCAATACCACGCCATCCGCGGCGCCGATCACCAAGTCGGATGCCCCCTTGATCTGAGCGACGGGCGGCAGGTCGCCATCCGGCTTGCCCAGCAACAGCTTGCCGCCAAAAGACATGCTGCCTTGCTGGTCGCGCGCTGTGACCGTCAGCGGCGCATAGGTATTGGCTGCGATATTGGCTGGCGCGCGCAAGGTGATTTCCGGACTGTCCTTGCCGGACACCACGCTAAAGCCAGGCGGCAGTTGCCATTGGAACTTGAGCTTGGACGCATCGCGGTTTTTCAGCGCCAGCTTAGCGGTAAAGATTTGATTGGCATCCACGCTTTGCGGCGCCAACATCTGGCCGGCAATGGCTTGCTGCGCCAAGGGATAGCTGTAGCGCTTGTCTTTATCCGTATTTTCCCAGATGGGCTTGTCCAGTGTTTTGAGAGACAGTTTATCCAGGGTTTTCTTGGTTTCAGCCGTGGGCGGCAATCCCCATTTGATGAAATACGGGCTGAGATCGTAGCCCGTCACCCGGCTGCCTTCCACAATAAAGGCCTGTTGTTGATCCGCGGTGGTCTTGGGCAGTTCCGCGCTGGGCATGCTGCGGTAGCGCTGATTCAGGCGCGCGTAAAAATCCTTGCCAAAGGCCAAATCCAGTTGCCAGTAAAGGGCCACCCGGACAAACGGATCTCCCTCATCGTGATAAGCCTTGCCGGAAGCCAGATGCCTTGCAATTTTGTTCGCGAATGCATCCAGGCGAGAAGGCTGGCCCAGCTCGCGCTGCACATAAAGCGAGGTCAGGTTGACGCTGACTTCACCCTGGCCATTCCAGGTCAGCGGCTCCAACTGATAATGATGTCCCAGTTCATGCCAAGGGCCCCAGCTTGTTCCCAGCTTCTTGCTGTTGGCGACATCCGCGGCGCCGGAAACATTGGTTCCCAGCCAGAAATCGCTGGCCGACATATAGCCTCCAGTTGAGTCCGCCTTGGTGACAAACTGGTACTGGAGCGGCGTGGCGATATGCGGAGCCGGCTGGCCGCCTCCCAGACCATGCTGCTCTTCCGCCCAAGTGACGATCTGGTCCCAGCGCGTCAGCATGGCCGTTGGGCTGTCCACATGGCTTTTCAACACCGCCAGCGGCATGGTGATGATCATGCGCTTGCCCACCAAGTCGGCAAAGGGGGCGTCGGGGTAACGCGCCAGCATTTTTTGCCAGTCCGCGTCTTGGTGCTGGCCCAGCATGAAGCGCGGGACCACGTGTCCGCCGTCCTGCAACTTGATGGTGATCGGCCCGGTCTTGATTTGATTTCGCGCTGTGAAATAAATCATGCCGTCATAGGTGGCGGTGATCTTGTTGACGCCGGGCTTGAGGCTGACCACTTGCCGAGAGGCGTGATTCAAGTGGCTGTCCGCTTTGTTGGCGATGGGAACCACCCATAATTCGGGTGCTTTGTCAGGCGCGTCTTGCGTATATTGGTAATCGATAGTCAGTACTTCACCTTTTTTGACGCTATAGCCGGTCGATTGAATCGGCGAGGTTCTTCTTTTACGAAGCTGAAGCTGACGGATTTCTGCCGGTTCCCCTCGTTGCTCCAGAATCAGTGTCCGGGACGGGATCAACTGGTCCGCGGCGGGCTGGGCGAACGGTGGCGGCGAGGCCAGTGAAGCGGCATGGCTGCTTGCGATGCCGCTGTTTATCGCGCCGTCGGAGGCCATCGAGAATAAGGCGCTGGCAATATGCGACAGCACGAAAACGGAAGCCGCTGATGCGTATAACTTCATGTGTTCATTAACTCCAAGCTTAAGTTTGGAAAACAAGGCGCTCGATTGAGCACGCGCATTGTTCCAAGCCCGGAGTCTGTTGCTAAGAATTATGAACAAATCTTAAGAGAATGTTTAAGATTCGCTGTTCCAGCCCAAGGTTTAGACGACAAGAGTCATCCCCGAGCGCTTACGCGGCAGTTGTAAGGCAGCTTCTGCCATCGCAGGGGCTGACTGTGCGGGTTCTACGGGGCGAATGCCTGGAGGACGGTAGGGGAAAGGATGAAACACCAACGGCGTGTCCGGCAGGATGCGCCGTTGGTGTTGGATGGCGGTCTTACTCGGCGGCGCTGGCCGGTGCGGTATGCGGAGCCTGTCTGCGCGCCAGGCAGAAATACAGTGCTCCGGGTGCGGCCAGGCCGATCAGCCAGGAAATGTCCACCTGGTTCAGATAGGGCAGCAGCGGCCCGCTGTAAAAGCCCGTGGCGATGAAGGGCAGTTGGGCCAGCAGGCCGAACGCGTAGCAGCCGACGCCGATCTTGTTCCAGCGGCCGTAAGCGCCGTCGGGGTCGCTGAGCGCGGGCAAATCGTATCGCTCCTTGCTGATCCAGTAGTAATCCACCAGATTGATGGCGCTCCACGGAGTAAAGAAGGTCAGCAGAAACAGGATGAAGGATTTGAAGTGCCGCAGAAAGTCGGCCTGCGCCGCCAGCGCTATCCAGGTGGACAAGCCGACGATGGCCAGCACGAAGATCAGGCGCTGGGCCTGGCCCATCCTCGCCTCGCGCTTGAAGCCGCTGACGATGGTGGCCAGACACATGAAGCTGCCGTAGGCGTTCAGCGTGGACACGGTGATCTTGCCGAAGGCGATGCTGAAGAACAGCCCGCCCGCCATCGCGCCGCCGCCGCTCAGGCCCACGATGTAAGCCACTTCCCGGCCGGCGAACGGCTTGCCGACCAGCGCGGCGGCGAGCACGCCCAAGCTCATGGCGATCTGCGCGCCGAGCACCGAGCCGCCGCCCACGCAGAGAAAGGTGCGCAGCGGGGAGGTGGCGCTGGGCAGGTAGCGCGAATAATCGGCGACATAGGGGCCGAAGGCGATCTGCCAGGACGCGGACAGCGATACCGCCAGCAGGAAGCTGTCCCAGGCAAAGCGATGATTGCGCAGCAGCGGCGCGATGTCGTTGACGCTGAGCAGGCGCGCGAACAGATAGGTGAAGGCGACCAGGCCGAACACGCTGGCCACCCGCCCCAGCAGATGGATCATCCGGTAGCCGCAGACCGCGAAAACGGCGATGACGGCGGAGAAGATCAGGATGCCGCTCTCGCGGCTAAGCCCGGCCAACTGGGCGATGGCCTGTCCGGACAGAATGGTGCCGGTGGCGTTGAAGCCGACGTAGAGCACGCAGACCAGCGCCAAAGGAATGGTGGCACCCTGCACGCCGAACTGCACGCGGCTGGAAATCATTTGCGGCAAACCCAGTCGCGGACCTTGCGCGCCGTGCAAGGCCATCACCGCGCCGCCCAGCAGCTGGCCGATCAACAGGCCGATCAAGGACCAGAACACATCGCCGCCCAGCACCACCGCCAGAGCGCCGGTGATGACGGCGGTGATTTGCAGATTGGCGCTGAACCACAAGGTGAACTGACTGAGCAAGCGGCCGTGGCGTTCGTTTTCCGGAATGAAATCGATCGCCCTTGTCTCTATCAGGCGGGTTGGCGGTTTTGCCAGCATGACGCTTCTCCTCAGGAAACATGGGGCCGGGGCAAGGCGCGCCGGCGGGGTGGGCGGATTGCCGTTCCGTTCATGACGTTTGACTCTAAGTGCGGGCGCAGGACAAGGTCAATCGAAAACTGAATGTGTTAACTTGAACGGCTTTTGGCCGCCCGCGGCGAGCCGGCTTGCCGCGGATCAACTGGCGGCGGGGGCGCTCCGGGCATACTGGAAACGATTGATGGCCGCCGCTGGGCGGCTTTTTGGTTTTGGAAGCTGTTCACGATTCGCGACGCATTGGCGACACGGCGTTGAAATGCGCATGAACCGCGAGTTCATCGCGTTTTTCCGCCGCAAGGCCTGGCTGCGGCTTGGCTTGGGCGACGTCGAACAGGCGCTATGGAGGGAGCGGTAAATGATTGCGGTGATCGGTGCGGGAATGTCCGGCCTGGCCTGCGCCTGGCAGTTGCGCCGGCGCGGCCTGGACGCGGTGGTGTACGAGGCGTCCGGCAGGGTGGGCGGCAAGGTGCTGAGCCTGGACCTGGCGCCGGGCTTGATGGAGGCGGGGCCCAATACCTTGCTGGTGGACGAGGGCTTGCGGCAATGGCTGCTGGAGCTTGGGCTGACGCCCTTGTCGCCGGTGCCGGGGCCGCAGCGGCGTTTCGTGCTGCGGCACGGCCGTTATTGCGCCTTGCCCGACGGGCCGGCCGCGCTGCTGGCCGCTTCCTACTTCAGCTGGGATGCCAAATGGCGTCTATTGAGCGAGCCCTGGCGTCGCTCCGCGCCGGCGCAGGCGGAAACGGTGGCGGCTTTCTTCCGGCGCAGGCTGGGCGACGAAGTGCTGGCTACCGTGGTGGACCCCTTCATCGGCGGCGTGTTCGCCGGCGATCCGGAAGAATTGCTGATGAGGGAGTGCCTGCCCGCGCTGGCCGCCGCGGAGCGGGAGGCCGGCTCGCTGGTCCTGGGCATGTGGCGGCGTTGGCGGCGCGGCGAGTTGCGGCGCAAGCGGATGTGCACGCTGGCGGGCGGCTTGTCCAGCCTGGCCGAGCGGCTGGCGCGCGATCTGGACGTGAGGCTGGGCTGTCCGGCGCTGGGGCTGGAGCGAGCGGGCGAGGGCTGGCGGGTGCTGACGGCGGAGGGGGCGCAGCCGGCCAGCGCGGCGGTGCTGGCCTTGCCGGCGCCGCAGGCGGCGCAACTGCTGCGGGCCTGCGAACCGGAATGGGCGCGCGCCTGCGCGGCGTTGCCCTACGCGCCGCTGACCGTGGTGGCCACCGTCGTGGCGGAACAGGCGCTGCGCCGGCCGTTACAGGGCTTCGGCGGACTGCATCCCGTCAGCGAACAGGCCTTGGCCTTGGGACATTTGATGTCCAGCCGGATTTACCCGCACACGGCGGCGCCGGGCTCGCGGCTGGTGACCAGCTTCATCGGCGGCAGCCGCCAGGCGGCCTTGGCCGCTTTGCCGGATCAGGCGCTGCTGCGGCGTTTGAACCTGGAACTGGCGCGTCTGTTCGGCCTGGAAGGCGAGCCCTTGAGCCAGCGCATCGTGCGTTGGCCGCAGGCGCTGCCGCAGGGTACGGCGGCGATGGCGGCCTTGCGGCCGCTGGCGGCGGCGGCGAGCGAGCGCGGCCTGCACGCCTGCTCCAACTGGCTGGACGGGGTGTCGCTGCCGGACTGCCTGGCCAAGGGCCGAGCGCTGGCCGACCGGCTGGCGGAGCAGGCTTTGCATTGCCGCCGATCCGACATATAACAAATCGTCGCGGACTGCCGGGCGAAAGGAGCGGGCGATGCGGACGAGTCTATGGGCGGCGGCTGTCGGAGCCTGTCTGCTGACGGCGGGCGCGGCGGCGCAGGCGCCGGTCAAACTGTGCGGGGTGGAGTGGCAGCCGTTCACCTATGTGAAGAACGGCAAGGTGGATTCCGGCATCAGCCACGACGTGTTGCAAGAGGCTTTCCGCCGGATGAACGTGCCGGTGACGATGGAGGCCGCGCCGTGGGAGCGTTGCCTGCGCGGGATCAAGACCGGCGATTACGACGCGGTGATAGACAACGAGGTGGCGGCGCAGACGCCGCGCTTCAAGAACGTTTATTCCAGCTATCCGGTGGCGCTCTGCGTCAAGCGCGGCTCGCCGGTCAAGTCCTTCGACTGGAAGCTGGTGCAAGGCCAGGCGGTGGGCATGGTGCGCGGCTACACCTATACGCCGAAAATCCTCAGCTACCCCAACTGGAAGCTGGAGCCCAGCAACGACGAGGATCAGCTCTATGCGATGCTGACCGGCGGCCATCGTCAGTTCGTGTTGTGCGATGTGTGGGGCGCGTCCCTGCGGCCGAATGTGGAGATTTTGCAGCCGGTGATAGACCGCACCGATTTGTCGCCCAATTTCAGCGCCCGGCAGGCGGCGCTGGCGGCGCGGCTGGACGCGACGATAGGCGATTTGATCCGCGACGGCAGCGTGGAGCGCATCTACGCCAAATACACCAAGCGCAAGTTCCGGGACATGGTGCCGGCGGCGGGCAAATGACGGCGGCGCGGCGCGGGGCGGGCCGGCGGGAGGGCATTTCGCCGGCCTTTTTGATTTGCCGCCAACGGCTTGGCTTTGCGCGGGGGGCGCTAGGCGGTAGAATCGGCCTTTGACTTTTCACTTTGCTCACCACGTCTATGCTTACCTTCCAGGAAATCATCCTCACGCTCCAGCACTATTGGAACCGCCAGGGCTGCGCCTTGCTGCAGCCCTACGACACCGAAGTGGGCGCGGGGACTTCCCACACCGCCACCTTTCTGCGGGCGCTGGGGCCGGAGCCGTGGAACGCGGCCTATGTGCAGCCGTCGCGTCGCCCCAAGGACGGCCGTTACGGCGAAAACCCCAACCGCCTGTTCCAGCATCATCAATTCCAGGTGGTGTTGAAGCCGTCGCCGTCCAATATCCAGGAACTGTACCTGGGCTCCCTGAAGGAGCTGGGCCTGGACCCGACGGTGCAGGATATCCGCTTCGTCGAGGACGACTGGGAAAACCCGACGCTGGGCGCCTGGGGCCTGGGTTGGGAAGTGTGGCTGAACGGCATGGAAGTGACCCAGTTCACCTACTTCCAGCAAGTGGGCGGCCTGGACTGCAAGCCGGTGCTGGGCGAGATCACTTACGGCCTGGAACGCCTGGCCATGTATCTGCAGGGCGTGGAAAACGTCTACGACCTGATCTGGACCCATCTGCCTGACGGCCAGCCGGTCACTTACGGCAATGTGTTCTTCCAGAACGAAGTGGAGCAATCCAAGTACGCGTTCGAGCACAGCAATGTCGAGCTGCTGTTCCGCCAGTTCAACGACTACGAGGCCGAGGCCAAGTCGCTGCTGGAGGCCAGCCTGCCGCTGCCGGCCTACGAGATGATTCTCAAGGCCGGTCACACCTTCAACCTGCTGGACGCGCGCGGCGCGATCTCGGTGACCGAACGCGCCACCTATATCGGCCGCATCCGCACCCTGTCCCGCGGCGTGGCGCAGGCCTATTACGACGCCCGCGAAGCGCTGGGCTTCCCGATGTGCCGGCAGGCCTGAGCTTGGCTTGCCGCCCCGGCCGTTTCTTGACAGAGGGAGTGCGCATGAAGGCCTTTTTCGCATGCATGTGCGCCGCGCTGGCGCTGCCGGCGCTGGCCGAGCCCGCCGCCGACTGGGTGGCGTATCAGGACGGCAAGGCGCTGCAACTGGCGATTGACGGCAACTCGCTGTGGCTGGGGCAGGACGGACTGGTGCACTTCGTCAACCAGGAACGGTTCGACAAGGTCCAGTACGAGAAAAGCTACAAGCTGAAATTCAATATCCGCCGCAGCGTCGGTTACGCCGACTGCGGCAAGTACCAGTACGTGTTTGTCAGTTCCGATTATTTCGATCGCAACAACAGGCACCTGTTCTCAACCATGTTTCCAGTGCCGCGTCACGCCTGGAAATGGCAGCCCGTGTATCAGGGATCGGTCGCCGACGCCATGATGAAGGTGATCTGCGAAGCCGCCGGGTCCGCCAAGCGTTAAGTTTTAGAGTGAATATGAACCAGACATTGCTGATTGAGCTGCTCACCGAGGAGCTGCCGCCCAAAGCGCTGGAAAAGCTGGCCGCCAGCTTTGCCCAGACCATTGGCGACGAATTGAAAAAGATGGAGTTCGCGCCGGCCGACGCCGAGGCGACGGTCTACGCCTCGCCGCGCCGCCTGGCGGTGCAGCTGGCCGATGTGGCCGCCTTGCAGCCGGACCAGAAAATCACCCGAAAGGGCCCGGCCGTGGCCGCCGGCCTGAAGGACGGCCAGCCCACGCCGGCGCTGGCCGGTTTCGCCCGCTCCTGCGGCGTGGAAGTGTCCGCGCTGTCCACGATGAGCGACGGCAAGCAGGACGTGTACGCCTACGAGAGCGTCAAGCAGGGCCAGCCGCTGGCCGCGGTGCTGGCCGAGGTGGTGGCGCTAGCGCTGAAAAAGCTGCCGGCGCCCAAGCTGATGCGCTGGGGCAGCCTGGACGTGCAGTTCGTCCGCCCGGTGCACGGCCTGATCATGCTGCACGGCGACGCGGTGGTGCCGGGCGAGGTGCTGGGCCTGCAAAGCGGCCGGCACACCCGCGGCCATCGCTTCCTGTCCGAGGGGGAGGTGACGGTGGCCAAGGCCGACGCTTACGCCCGCACCCTGCATGAGTCCGGCAAGGTGGTGGCCAGCTTCGACGCGCGCCGCGAACTGATCCGCCACAAGCTGGCCGAGGCCGCCGCCCGCCTGAACGCCACCATCGCCGCGCCGGAGGCCTTGTTCGACGAGGTGACCGGCCTGGTGGAATGGCCGGTGGTGCTGGAAGCCGGCTTCGAAGCCGAATTCCTGCGCGTGCCGCAGGAATGCCTGATCCTGACCATGCAGCAGAACCAGAAGTATTTCCCGCTGCTGGACGCGTCCGGCAAGCTGATGAACCGCTTCCTGCTGGTGTCCAACCTGGAAACCGCCGATCCGTCCTTCATCGTCGGCGGCAACGAGCGCGTGCTGCGCGCGCGTCTGTCCGACGCCAAGTTCTTCTTCGAGCAGGACCAGAAGGCGCGGCTGGACAGCCGTTTGCCGCGGCTGGCCAATGTGGTCTACCACAACAAGATAGGCTCGCAGCTGGAGCGCGTGGAGCGCCTGCAGAGCATCGCCGGCGCCATCGCCCATGAGCTGGGCGCCGACGCCGCGCTGGCTGCCCGCGCCGCCTATCTGGCCAAGGCCGATCTGGTGTCCGACATGGTGGGCGAATTCCCCGAGCTGCAGGGCGTGATGGGCATGTACTACGCCCAGCACGACGGCGAGCACGCCGAAGTGGCCGCCGCCATCGAAGGCCATTACCACCCGCGCTTCGCCGGCGACACGCTGCCGGAAGGCAAGATCGCCACCGCGGTGGCGCTGGCGGACAAGCTGGAGACCATAGTCGGCATCTGGGGCATAGGCCTGATCCCCACCGGCGACAAGGACCCGTTCGCCTTGCGCCGCGCCGCGCTGGGCGTGGTGCGCATGGCGCTGGAAGCGGACCTGGACCTGAGGGCGTTGTTGAACATCGTCGCCGCCGCCTTCCCGGCCGGCAAGTTGTCCGCCGCCGTGGCCGACGAGGTGTTCGGCTTCATGATGGACCGCCTGAAGAACTTCCTCGCCGCCGATTACAAGGGCGACGAGATCGACGCGGTGCTGGCGCAGGCGCCGAGCCGGCTGGTGGAAGTGCGCGCGGTGCTGTCCGCCGTGGCCGCGTTCAAGGCGCTGCCGGAAGCGGCTGCGCTGGCCGCCGCCAACAAGCGGGTGAAGAACATCCTGAAGAAGGCCGAAGGCGAAGTGGGCGCGGTGAATCCGGCGCTGCTGAGCGAGGCGGCCGAGCAGGCGCTGTTCGCCGCCGTCGAGCAATTGGCGCCGCAGGTGGACGGCAAGTTCGCCGCCCGCGACTTCGCCGCCGCGCTGACCCAATTGGCCTCGCTGCGCGCGCCGGTGGACGCCTTCTTCGACGGCGTGATGGTGATGGCGGACGACGCCGCGGTGCGCAACAACCGCATCGCCTTGCTGGCGCGTCTGGCCGGCTTGTTCAACCGCGTGGCGGATATCTCGCTGCTGGCGGAGTGATCCGATGGGGCGGCCGCGGCCGCCCCGGCGCTCTAGACGGGGAAAACCGTGAAACTAGTCATTCTCGACCGCGACGGCGTGATCAACGAGGACCGCGACGATTTCGTCAAATCGCCGGCGGAGTGGGTGCCGATCGAACACAGCCTGGAGGCGATCGCCAATCTGACCCAGTCCGGCTGGCGCGTGGTGGTGGCCACCAATCAGTCCGGCATCGGCCGCGGCCTGTTCGACATGCAGGCGCTCAACGCCATGCATGAGAAAATGCACCGGCTGGTGGGCCAGGCCGGCGGCCGCATCGACGCGGTGCTGTTCTGTCCGCACGGCCCCAGCGCCGGCTGCGATTGCCGCAAGCCGCTGCCGGGCATGGTGCTGGAGATAGCCGAGCGCTTCAATGTGAAGCTGGACGGCTTGCCGCTGATCGGCGACAGCCGGCGCGATCTGGAGTCGGTGGCGGCGGTGGGCGGCTTGCCCATCCTGGTCAAGACCGGCAAGGGCGCCAAGACGCTGGCCGACGGCGAATTGCCGGCCGGCACCCTGGTGTTCGACGATTTGTACGACGCCGCGGAATATCTGATCGATTCCCGCGAACGTTGAGTTCAGAAAAGGATAGTGTTCCAAGCATGCTGAGTTTATGGCTTCGTAACCTGCTGTACTGGCTGGTGCTGATCGTCATCACGCCGCTGTTCTTCTTCCTGCTGCTGCTGTCCGCGCCGCTGCCGCGCCGCGCGCGCCACGTGTTCGGCGTCAGCTGGGCCCTGAGCCTGCTGTGGATGCTGGAGCACGTGATCGGCCTGAAATACAAGGTGCTGGGCGCGGAGAACCTGCCCGCGCAGCCGTCGGTGATCTGTTCCAAGCACCAGTCCGGCTGGGAAACGCTGGCCTTGCAGAAGATCTTCCCGTGGCAGGTGTATGTGGCCAAGCGCGAGCTGACCTGGATTCCGGTCTTCGGCTGGGGCCTGGTGCTGATGAACCCCATCATCATCAACCGCTCCGACCGTGCCAACGCCAACCAGCGTCTGCTGGAACAGGGCCTGGAGCGCAAGCGCCACCGCTTCTGGATCACGGTGTTTCCGGAAGGCACCCGTACCAAGCCGGGAGCGATCGGCAAGTACAAGCTGGGCGCGGCGCGCATGGCCAAGCAGTTCGATATGCCGCTGGTGCCGGTGGCTCACAACGCCGGCGAGTTCTGGCCGCGCAACGCCTTCCTGAAGTATCCCGGCGAAATCACCGTGGTGGTGGGCAAGCCCATCGTGCCGGGCGAAGAGCTGGGGCCGGAGGCGATGATGAAGGAAGCCGAGCAGTGGATCGAGGCGCGTCAGCGCGAGATCGGCGGCGTCGGCCCGTTCGCGGACGCGGATGAAAAGCGCAAGCGTCTGGCTGCGTCTGCCGCTGCCTGACGGCGAGGTGGACGTGGTGCTGACCCGGCGGCCGCGCAAGAGCGTGGGCATCCGGGTCAGCGCGGGCAGGGTGGAGCTGGTGGCCCATCCGGCGGTCAGCGCCGCCCGCCTGCGCGAAGTGTTGCTGGAGCGTCGCGACTGGATCGCCGGCCATGTGGCGCGGCAAAGACAGGCGCGGCGGCAAGCCGACGATCTGAGCCAGCTGTGCTGGCGGGGAGAGGCCCTGCCCATCGTGCTGGCGGCCGGCGCGCGGCGCACGGCCAGGCTGAGCGCGGACGGTTTGATTGTTACCGGCATCGGCGACGGCGACGCGGCCGCCTTGAAGCAGGCGGTGCGCCGTTTCTTCAAGCGAGAGGCGGCCTTGCGTTTTCCGGCGCGGATGGCGGAACTGGCGCGCGGCTGCCGGCGCCAGCCCAGCGGCCTGCAGTTGTCGTCGGCGCGCACGCGCTGGGGCAGTTGCACCGCGGCCGGGATGATCCGCTTGAACTGGCGCTTGCTGCAAGCGCCGCCGGCGGTGCTGGACTATGTGATCGCCCATGAGCTGGCCCATCTGGAACACATGAACCACTCGCCCGCCTTTTGGGCGGAGACCGCGCGCCTGTACCCGGACTGGCAGGCGGCGCGGCGCTGGCTGAAGCTGCACGGCGCCGGGCTGTTCCATTTTGATGAATCACAAGGAGAAGAATGATGCGTTTACTGCACACCATGTTGCGCGTGGGCAATCTTGAGCGCTCGCTGGCGTTTTACCAGGAAGTGCTCGATATGAAGTTGCTGCGCCGGCAAGACTACCCGGACGGCCGCTTCACCCTGGCCTTCGTCGGCTACGGCGCGGAAGAAGAGCAGACGGTGCTGGAGCTGACCCACAACTGGGACACCGAGTCCTACGAACTGGGCAGCGGCTACGGCCACATCGCCGTCGAAGTGCCGGACGCCTACGCCGCCTGTGACATGGTGCGGGCCAAGGGCGGCAAGGTGAGCCGCGAAGCCGGCCCGATGAAGCACGGCACCACGGTGATCGCCTTCGTCGAGGACCCGGACGGCTACAAGATCGAGTTCATTCAGCGCTGAGCGGCGTTGTCCGCGGGACTTTGAACCGGTTCTAACCCAGGGCCGGCGGCACGGAGCCGCCGGCCTTGTTTCATCAAATGCTTAATTAGCGTGGCAATCGCGCAAAACGCTTGGTTCCGATGCCGGTTTTCCTTGTCCGGACTGCCAGAGTTATGGGACGATGTAACGCTTTGTAACCATTTTGGCCCCAAGCGGACGCGCCGCTCCCGCGGAGACGAGATTCGCTGAGGTCTGATATTAGAAAGCGTCAGCGCAACGGCATCCGGCTGCCGCGTCGCTTCAACAATATCGCCGGAATCCACACTTTGCATAGCCTGCCCAAGCCAGACTTGACGCAGGCGATGGCGCTTTTATCAATGGGCGTCATGCCCCTCGGGAAGATAGATGACCAAAACACTCTTTAGCGCCGCCGCGCTGGCCCTGCTGCCGGCGCTGGCGCAAGCCGCCGAACTGGACGGCGCCACGCTGAGCCTGGCCTGGGGACTGCCGTTTGCCGGCATTTTGCTGTCCATCGCGCTGTTCCCCATATTCGCGCCGGGCATCTGGCACCATCACTTCGGCAAGATCACCGCGGTCTGGACCGTGTTGTTCCTGGCGCCCTTCGCCGTGGCCTACGGCCTGGGCACCTCGACGGCGCTGATCGTCCACGCGCTGTTCGCCGAATACATTCCCTTCATCGTGCTGCTGTTCTCGCTATACACCGTGTCCGGCGGCATTCTGGTCTGGGGCTCGCTGCACGGCTCGCCCAAGCTCAACACCGCCATACTGGCGATAGGCACCGCGCTGGCATCCATCATGGGCACCACCGGCGCGGCGATGCTGCTGATCCGCCCCTTGCTGCGCGCCAATGAAAAGCGCAAGCACAATGTGCACGTGGTGGTGTTCTTCATCTTCCTGGTGGCCAATATCGGCGGCGGCCTGACCCCGCTGGGCGACCCGCCGCTGTTCCTCGGCTTCCTCAAGGGCGTCAGCTTCGGCTGGACGGTGCAGCACATGGCGCTGCCGGTGCTGGTGTTGTCGCTGGCGCTGCTGGCCATTTTCTACGCGCTGGACAGCTATCTCTTCAAGAAGGAAGCGCAGGCGGGCACGCTGCCGGAAATCGACCGCTCCAAGGACAAGCCGATCAAGCTGCACGGCAAGCGCAATCTGTTCCTACTGGCCGGCATCGTCGCCGCGGTATTGATGTCCGGCATCTGGAAGCCGGGCGTGAGCTTCGACATCATGGGCACGCAGGTGGAGCTGCAGAACATCATCCGAGATCTGGCTCTGATCGGCCTGGCCTTCGCCTCGCTGTGGATCACCCCCAAGCAAGTGCGCGCCGGCAACGAATTCAACTGGGATCCCATCCTGGAAGTGGGCAAGTTGTTCGCCGGCATCTTCATCACCATCGGCCCGGTGATCGCCATCCTGCGCGCCGGCGCCGACGGCCATCTGGCCGGCCTGGTGCACATGGTGTCCGACGCCAACGGCCAGCCGGTCAACACGATGTATTTCTGGATGACCGGCATCCTGTCCAGCTTCCTGGACAACGCGCCCACCTACCTGGTGTTCTTCAACCTGGCCCACGGCGACGCTCAGGTACTGATGGGCCCGATGGCGGACACCTTGCTGGCGATCTCCATGGGCGCGGTGTTCATGGGCGCCAACACCTATATCGGCAACGCGCCCAACTTCATGGTCAAGGCCATCGCCGAACACCGCCATGTGAAGATGCCGAGCTTCTTCGGCTATCTGGGCTGGTCCTGCGTCATCCTGCTGCCGCTGTTCGTGCTGATGACGCTGATTTTCTTCTGAGTCAGCCGCCTCTCGTGAAAAAGCCCGCTGTCGCGGGCTTTTTTCATGACGGGCCGCTCAATGATGGCCAAAGGCGGTGCCGCCCTTGCCGTCCGGTAGCGCGATGCGGATGTTCTGCATCATGCCCTGGTCTTCGTGGTCCAGGATGTGGCAATGCAGCACGAAGTCGCCGATATAGCGCTGGTAGCGGGTGCGGATGGTGATGGTGTAACGGCCGGCCGCGGCGACCTTCGGGTCATTGCTGGCCTTGAGGTTTTTCACCCATAAAGTGTCTTTCCAGACGTTTTTCAGACCGCTGTACTGGGTATCGCCCGGGTCCATCGAATCCGGCGCGCCTTCCGCGCTGACGTCGTTGCCCTTGGGATCTACTATCTTGACGATCTGGAACGGGTTGACGTGGATATGGTAGGGGTGACTGACGAAGTCGGAGCGCAGCGTCCACTCGTCCACGCCGCCCAGCTTCAGGGTGCGGTCTATGCGCTCGCCGGCATAGGGTTTGCCGTCCACCTGGAAGAAGGCGGCGCCGGGTTGGGATACGTCGATGTTGAACGTCAGCGTCTGGGCGCCGGTCACTTCCTTGGGGTTTATGTCGGGATGCGGCACAAAGCTGCTCAGCCTCATCCCATTGCGCAGCTCCGCGCTGACCTTGTTGGCGACGGCGGGCGGGAAGTGGGCGCGGGCGGCGCCGGTCAGTACCTCCTGCAAAGGTCGCGAGGGCTGGCCGGGAGCAACGTCCACCACGCCCAGCAAGCGGGCCGACGGCGCCGAGCGGTCAATGGTGCTGCTGACCTTGACGTCGTTGATCAGGCAGTATTTGCCAGCGCTGGGGAAGGACACCAGCGCGTCCCAGCGGTAGCCGGGCTGGAACACCACGCTGTTGCGGGTTTGCGCCTTGCCCATGGTCAGGCCGTCGGCGGCGATCAAGGGCAGGTTCAGTTCCGCGCCGCTGCAATAGTCGTTGACGTAACCGTCCATCTGTTTGGCTAACAGGCCGGCCAGCGGCGGCGCGCCGGCGCTGAGCCGGCGCAGTTTCAAATTGATGGTGTCGCGCACGCCGGCGTGAACCATTCTCCAGCGCTCCACGTCGCCGGCCCGCGCCTGCATCATCTGGCCCAATACCACGCCGTTGATGCTGGTGTAGCGGCCGGATTCTTGCCAGGTCTTGGGGCCGAATTGATCGTAGCCCTCGATGCCGCCGGTATCGCCGTCGTCGCAGCGGTAGCGTTGGTCCTCCTCGTTGGGCGGCGTGGAAGTGTTGCCGTAGGTCTTGATCATGCCCTTGTTTTGTCCGGCCTTGAAGCGGCAGGCGTACTGGATTTGCTGGAACACCAGCACCCGCTCGCGGAAGCTGGCTCCGGCATAGGGCTGCAACAGGGTGTCGATGTCGCCGTTCTGCTGCTGGGTGGGTTGCCGCGTGCCGCGCACGATCAGCGCGCCGGCCATGCCGCTGGACACTTGCAGCGCGGTGGAGCCGTGGCGATGAGTGTGATACCAGAAGGTGCCGGCCGGATGGTCGGGCGGAATGTTGTACTCGTACTGGAAGCTGACGCCGGGATTGATGGAGATCAGCACATTATCGCTATTGCCGGCCGGATTGATCCAGAGCCCGTGGGTATGCAGATTGGTGCCGTTGAAACAGTGCGGCTGATTGGCGCTGCCGCCTTGGTCGGTGCAGCTGGGGTCGCGGATGGGCTTGCCGTCGGCGTCGTGGTCCAGCTTGTTGTTCAGGCTGATGCGCACGGTCTGTCCGGGGTAGACCTCGATCTGCGGGGCGACGAAGGGCGTGGCGCTGGGCTGGGAGGATGTCGGCGTCGGGGCTGGGCTGAGCGCGCCGGGCAGGTAGCTGCGCAGCGCCACCTTGTCGTAATGGATCTGCCCGGGTCGTTCCAGCGAAGGGTTGCGAATCCAGCCGTAGCGATAGCGGATGTCCAGGTCGTAGGCGACTTCACGCGGGGCGGCCTGCGGCTGGTCAAGCTCCAGCGGCGCGCGAAGCAGGGCGGCGGTGTTGAGCGCGCCGGCGGGCGGTGCGGCGGGGATGGCCAGCAGCCGCGGCGGGTTGTCTATCTGCGGGAGGTCTTCGCCGTGGCCGGTCGCCGCGAGCAGCAGCGCGGCGAGGCCTAGCGGAACGGGAGCGAGGCGAGCGGTGAGCATATTCATCTTGGTCTCCGAGTTGGCGTGTTTGCCCACGGACAATTGCGGGGCAGCCAATTCAGCCTAGTTCCAGATCGACGCCGTTTAAGCCTAATGTCATGTTTTGTCGGAGTGGGCTGATCCGAAGGACAGGCGCGGTCGGCCCCGCCGCGGCTTGCGAGCCTGGATGTCGGCGGCGGCCGCTTTCCGGTATGCTTGCCGTTTTGCCGTTTTCAATACGCTGAACCGAACTATGCACATCCATATCCTGGGCATCTGCGGCACCTTCATGGGGGGCATCGCCGCTATCGCCAAACAAGCCGGCCACAAGGTGACCGGCTGCGACGCCAATGTTTATCCGCCGATGAGCACCCAGCTGGAAGCCATGGGCATCGAGCTGATCCAGGGTTTCGGCGCGGAACAGGCCGACATTGGCGCGGACATCTTCGTGGTGGGCAATGTAGTGACGCGCGGCAAGCCGCTGATGGAGGAAATCCTCAACCGCGGCCTGCCTTATATTTCCGGCCCGCAATGGCTGGCGGAAAACGTGCTCAAGGATTTGTGGGTGCTGGCGGTGGCCGGCACTCACGGCAAGACCACCACCAGCTCGATGCTGGCCTGGATACTGGAGGACGCCGGCCTGGCGCCGGGCTTCCTGATCGGCGGCATTCCGCAGAACTTCGGCGTGTCGGCGCGCCTGCCCGGCGCGCCGCGCCAGGACGCGGCCAGCGTCAGTCCCTTCTTTGTGATTGAGGCCGACGAGTACGACACCGCCTTCTTCGACAAGCGCTCCAAATTCGTTCACTACCGGCCGCGCACCGCGGTGTTGAACAATCTGGAGTTCGACCACGCCGACATTTTCGCCGATCTGGCGGCGATAGAAACCCAGTTTCACCACCTGGTGCGCACGGTGCCGGGCCAGGGCCTGATCGTCAGCAACGGCCGCGAGGCCAGCCTGGACCGGGTGCTGGAGCGCGGTTGCTGGACGCCGGTGGAGCGCTTCGGCGCGGACGCCGGCTGGCAAGCGGGCGAGGCGGAGGCCAACGGCCATTTCGACGTGCTGTTCAACGGCCAGATCCAGGGCCGGGTGCGCTGGGAGCTGATGGGCGAGCACAACCGTCTGAACGCGCTGGCGGCGATCGCCGCCGCCCGCCATGTCGGCGTGGCGGTGAGCGTCGCCATCGACGCGTTGTCGCGTTTCCAGAACGTCAAGCGGCGGATGGAAGTGCGCGGCGTGGCGGCCGGGGTCACGGTGTACGACGACTTCGCCCACCACCCCACCGCCATCGCCACCACCGTGGCCGGCCTGCGTCACAAGGTGGGCGGCGCGCGCATCCTGGCGGTGCTGGAGCCGCGCTCCAACACCATGAAGCTGGGCACGATGAAGGCGGCGCTGCCGGCGTCGCTGGCCGACGCCGACCTAGTGTTCTGCTCCGCCGCCAATCTGGGCTGGAACCCCGGCGAGGCGCTGGCCGAACTGGGCGAGCGGGCGCAGACCTTCGACGACTTCGACGCGCTGCTGCAGGCGGTGGTTGACGCGGCGCGCCCGGGCGATCAGGTGCTGGTGATGAGCAACGGCGGCTTCGGCGGCATTCACCAGAAGCTGCTGGACCGGCTGGCCGCGCGCGGCTGAGCGACGAGCATCGACGCAAGAAAGGGGGCCGTTGGCCCCCTTTGTCTTTTTACGGCGCGCAGCAGGTCGTAAACCGGTGCTTAGCCGCGCAACTTGGCGGCGATGCCGGCCACGCGCTGGCCGTAGGCCTTGGCGGTGTCCAGGTCGCCTTGCGGGATTTCGTCGACGCTGGCGTCTGACGGCGACTGCACCAGCAGGCCCACCGAGCCGCCTAGATTGTTGATGTCCTCGCGGCTGGCGTTCTTGGCGTTGCTGGGCAGCAGGCCCAGGCTGACCCACAGGCCGCCGTGCTGGGAGGCCAGGGTTTGCAGATAGATCAGCGATACCTGCTTGTCGCCGTTCAGGCTGGCGCTATTGGTGAAGCCCCCGAATACCTTGTCCTGCCAGCCGCGGGTAAACCAGACTTTGGAACTGGCGTCGGCGAATTTCTTGAACTGCCAGCTTGGGCTGCCCATATAAGTGGGCGAGCCGAAGATGATGGCGTCGGCGCTGTTCAGCAGGTCCCAGGCGCCGGCGGGCAGATTGCCCTCGGCGTCGATGGCCAGCAGCTGCGCGCCGGCGCCGGCGGCGACATGCTGGGCCACTTGCTGGGTGTGACCGTAACCGGAGTGGTAAACAACGACGACTTTTGCCATGGCGGGCCTTTCATATTGCCGTGAATTGAGAAAGGCCTGCCGCGCGGCAGGCCTTTGCCAAGTATTGGCGATGAGGATGAATTGAAAAAGCGTCGCCGGATGAATTAATTATTTAGCTGAATTAAACAATCCCGGCGGTTCGCCACACTCCCGGAGTCGCGAGTCGCACATTCGAATGGCGGGGTTTTTGCCGCGTCCGCCAAATAAAAACGCCCACGGCTTCGTGGGCGTTTTCTCGGTTTGAGCCGCGGCTTAGTGGAACTGCTCTTCCTCGGTGGAGCCGGTCAGCGCGGTGACGCTGGACTGGCCGCCCTGGATCACGGTGGTGACGTCGTCGAAGTAGCCAGTGCCCACTTCCTGCTGGTGGGACACGAAGGTGTAGCCGCGCTCGCGAGCGGCGAACTCCGGTTCCTGTACTTTCTCGACATAGGCGGACATGCCGCGGGCAACATAATCCTGCGCCAGATCGTACATGTTGTACCACATGTTGTGGATGCCGGCCAAAGTGATGAACTGGTACTTATAGCCCATCGCGCCCAGCTCGCGCTGGAATTTGGCGATGGTGGCGTCGTCCAGATTCTTCTTCCAGTTGAAGGACGGCGAGCAGTTGTAGGCCAGCAGCTTGCCTGGATGCTTGGCGTGCACCGCTTCGGCGAACTTGCGCGCAAACTCCAGGTCCGGGGTGCCGGTTTCGCACCAGACCAGGTCGGCGTAGTCGGCGTAGGCGATGGCGCGGCTGATCGCCTGCTCCAGACCCTTCTTGGTCTTGTAGAAGCCTTCCGCGGTGCGTTCGCCGGTCAGGAAGGGACGGTCGCGCTCGTCGCAGTCGCTGGTCAACAGGTCGGCGGCTTCGGCGTCGGTACGGGCGATCACCAGCGTGGGCACGCCGTAGACGTCGGCGGCCAGGCGCGCGGCGATCAGCTTCTGCACCGCTTCCTGGGTCGGCACCAGCACCTTGCCGCCCATGTGGCCGCATTTCTTCACCGAGGCCAGTTGGTCCTCGAAGTGCACGCCGCCGGCGCCGGCGCGTATCATCGCCTTCATCAGTTCATAGGCGTTCAGCACGCCGCCGAAGCCGGCTTCGGCGTCGGCCACGATAGGGGCGAAGTAGTCGATGAAGCCGGCGTCGCCTTGAGCCACGCCCTTGGAATGCTGGATTTCATCGGCGCGGGTGAAGGCGTTGTTGATGCGCTCCACCACCTTGGGCACCGAGTCCACCGGGTACAGCGACTGGTCCGGATACATCGCCGAGTATTCGTTGTTGTCGGCGGCCACTTGCCAGCCGGACAGATAGATGGCCTTGACGCCGGCCTTGACCTGCTGCATGGCCTGACCGCCGGTCAGCGCACCCAGACAGTTGATGTACGGCTCGCTGTGGAGCAGGCCCCACAGCTTGTCCGCGCCGTTGCGCGCCAACGAGTACTCAATCTGCAGCGAGCCGCGCAGCCGTTCCACATCGGCGGCGCTGTAGCCGCGCTTGATGCCTTTCCAGCGGGGGTTCTCGTTCCAGTCTTTCTGGATGGCTGCAATGCGTTGTTCGCGAGTCGTCATGCTAAAACCCTTCTCGATACGTTTCTGTGCGCGCCGGCAGACGCCGGCGTCCTCATTAAGCGATCAGTTCCATCCGGTTTTTCCGGATTTTCTTGCGGTCGGCCCTCATGGCGCCGGCTCGGCATGCCCGCCGCGCCAAGCCCGTGGATAGGGGCCGCCCGGCGGTGCACTTGCGGGTGTGGCTCAATTATTAGCACAAAAAAAATGGCTTGTGTGCAGTGCAGCACAAAGAAAATTGTTGATTTTCAAAAGCTAACAGCAACTTTCCTAAAACGAATATTGCAGCTCGCTCAAGCGTTTGCTTTTTGAAAATAAAAGTCCGCAAACGCACATCGGCGCGCTGGACCCCGAATACGGCGGTCTGACGCCGTTCAGTCGTTCTCGGGACTTGAATTCCGCGACGAAGCCCCTACCTTGAGTCGGGACTATTCGTACCGCTGAATCCAAATCCGAGGAATCGCCATGCAGGACAAGCAAAACATCGCGGCAGACGCCGTGGACAATGACAATATCGACGCGACGGTGGCGGAGCAGGCCGTAGAGCAAGAGCTGAGCGCGGAGCAGCAGATCGCCGCTCTGGACGCGGAAGTGGCCGAACTGAAGGACGCGCTGCTGCGCGCCCGCGCCGATCTGGAAAACCAGCGCCGCCGCGCGCAGGAAGACGTGGCCGCCGCGCACAAGTACGCGATCAGCAAGTTCGCCGGCGAGCTGGTGTCGGTGAAGGACTATCTGGAAATGGCCTTGCTGGACCAGAGCGGCCAGATCGACACGCTGAAGATGGGCGTGGACATGACGCTGAAGCAATTGGTCTCCGCCTTCGACAAGGCGCAGATCAAGGATATCGCTCCCCAGGCCGGCGACAAGCTGGATCCGCATCAGCACCAGGCGATGAGCGCGGAAGAGGCCGACGCCGAACCCAACACCATCGTGCGTGTGATGCAAAAAGGCTACCAGATCTCCGACCGCGTGCTGCGTCCGGCGATGGTGGTGGTGGCCAAGGCAAAAGCATAAAAAAGGGCGGCGTGCTCCTCTTGAAATAATGGGCATAGCCAATACCTATTGAGACAACAGGCGGTCGCTATCGAGCAAATGGCCGCTGAAACGAATTGAGATAAAGGAACTTCGACATGGGTAAAATCATTGGCATCGACTTGGGCACCACCAACTCCTGCGTATCGGTAGTGGAAGGCGGCAACCCGAAAGTGATCGAGAACGCCGAAGGCGCTCGCACCACGCCGTCCATCATCGCTTACATGGACGACGGCGAAATCCTGGTCGGCGCGCCGGCCAAACGCCAGGCGGTGACCAATCCGCGCAACACCATCTACGCCGCCAAGCGCCTGATCGGCCGCCGCTTCGAAGACAAGGAAGTGCAGAAGGACATCGATCTGATGCCTTTCGAAATCCTGAAGGCCAAGAACGGCGACGCCTGGGTCAAAGTGCGCGACCAGGAACTGGCTCCGCCGCAAATCTCCGCCGAAGTGCTGCGCAAGATGAAGAAGGCCGCGGAAGACTATCTGGGCGAGGAAGTGACCGAGGCGGTGATCACCGTGCCGGCCTACTTCAACGACAGCCAGCGTCAGGCCACCAAGGACGCCGGCCGCATCGCCGGCCTGGAAGTGAAGCGCATCATCAACGAACCGACCGCCGCGGCGCTGGCCTTCGGCCTGTCCAAGCAGGAAGGCGACCGCAAGATCGCGGTGTACGATCTGGGCGGCGGCACCTTCGACGTGTCCATCATTGAAATCGCCGACGTGGACGGCGAACACCAGTTTGAAGTGCTGGCCACCAACGGCGACACCTTCCTGGGCGGCGAAGACTTCGACCAGCGCGTGATCGACTACATCGTGACCGAATTCAAGCGCGAACAGGGCGTGGACCTGAAGAACGACGTGATGGCGCTGCAGCGTCTGAAGGAAGCCGCTGAAAAAGCCAAGATCGAACTGTCCAGCGCGACTCAGACCGAGGTCAATCTGCCCTACATCACCATGGACGCCACCGGTCCGAAGCACTTGGCGATGAAAATTACCCGCGCCAAGTTCGAAAGCCTGGTGGAAGAACTGGTCGAGCGCTCGATCGAACCGTGCCGCGTGGCGCTGAAGGACGCCGGCCTGTCGGTCAACGACATCTCCGACGTGATCCTGGTCGGCGGTCAGACCCGCATGCCCAAGGTGCAAGAAAAGGTTAAGGAGTTCTTCGGCAAGGAGCCGCGCAAGGACGTGAACCCGGACGAAGCCGTGGCCGTGGGCGCCGCGATTCAGGGTTCGGTGTTGTCCGGCGACCGCAAGGACGTGCTGCTCTTGGACGTGACCCCGCTGTCGCTGGGCATTGAAACTCTGGGCGGCGTAATGACCAAGCTGATCCAGAAGAACACCACCATCCCGACCAAGGCGTCGCAGGTGTTCTCCACCGCCGACGACAACCAGACCGCGGTGACCATCCACGTGTTGCAGGGCGAACGCGAGAAGGCCTCCGCCAACAAGAGCCTGGGTCAGTTCAATCTGGGCGACATTCCGCCGGCGCCGCGCGGCATTCCGCAGATCGAAGTGGAATTCAACATCGACGCCAACGGCATTCTGCACGTGTCGGCCAAGGACAAGGCTTCCGGCAAGCAGGCCAACATCACCATCCAGGCTTCCTCCGGCTTGTCCGAAGCCGAGATCCAGCAAATGGTGAAGGACGCCGAGGCCAACGCCGAGGAAGACAAGAAGCTGCACGAGCTGGTGACTGCGCGCAACCAGGCCGAAGGCCTGATCCACAGCGTGAAGAAATCGCTGGCCGAGCACGGCGACAAGATCGACGCCGCCGAAAAGGCCAAGATCGAAGACGCGGTGAAGGCGGCCGAGGAAGTGGCCAAGAGCGAAGACAAGGCCGAGATCGAAGCCAAGACCGAAGAACTGGCCAAAGCCAGCCAGAAGCTGGGCGAGATCATGTACGCCCAGGCTCAGCAGGCTGAAGCCGGCGCCCAGCAGGGCGGCGCGGAAGCGCAGGCTGGCAAGCAGGAAGACGGCAACGTCGTCGACGCCGAGTTCGAAGAAGTGAAGAAAGACAAGGCTTAATCGCCAGCCGATGTCTTGACGCCTGATGACCGGGCCGGGCCCGCCGGAGAGTTCCGCGGCTCGGACCGGTCATTGGCGTATGGTGGCCGGCCGCGTTCGGTAGCTTGCTCCCGAGCGGGCTGAATTTTGAGAGAGACAGGAACATGTCCAAGAAAGATTACTACGATGTGTTGGGCGTCAACCGCGACGCCTCCGACGACGACATCAAAAAGGCTTACCGCAAGCTGGCGATGAAGTATCACCCGGACCGCAATCCGGACAGCAAGGAAGCGGAAGAGAAGTTCAAAGAGGTCAAGGAAGCCTACGAGATTCTGTCCGACAGCCAGAAGCGCGGCGCTTACGACCAGTTCGGCCACGCCGGCGTGGATCCGCAGGCGGGCGCCGGCGGCGGCGCGGGCTTCGGCGGTTTCGGCGATTTCGCCGACATCTTCAGCGATATCTTCGGCGGCGGCCGTTCCGGCGGCGGCGGCGGCGGGCGTTCCAACGTTTATCGCGGCGCGGACCTGCGCTACAACATGGAAATCTCGCTGGAAGAGGCCGCACGCGGCTGCGAGAAGCAGATCCGCATCCCTTCTCACGAAGAGTGCGAAGTCTGCCACGGCAGCGGCGCCAAGCCGGGCACCCAGCCCAAGACCTGCTCCACCTGCGGCGGCCACGGCCAGGTGCGGATGAGCCAGGGCTTCTTCTCCATCCAGCAAACCTGCCCGACCTGCCACGGCACCGGCAAGCAGATTACCGATCCTTGCACCAGCTGCCACGGCGCGGGCCAGAAAAAGACCAACAAGACGCTGAACGTGAAGATCCCGCCCGGCGTGGACGAGGGCGACCGCATCCGCCTGTCCGGCGAAGGCGAGCCGGGTCAGAACGGCGGCCCGTCCGGCGATCTCTACGTGGTCACCCACATCAAGCCGCACGCGGTGTTCCAGCGCGACGGCATGGATCTGCATTGCGAGATGCCGATCTCCTTCTCCACCGCGGCCTTGGGCGGCGAAGTGGAAATACCCACGCTGGACGGCATGGCCAAGGTCAAGATCTCGTCGGAGACCCAGAGCGGCCGCGTCTATCGTTTGCGCGGCAAGGGCGTGAAGGCGGTGCGCGGCACCGATTACGGCGATCTGCACTGCCACGTGGTGGTGGAAACTCCGGTCAAGCTGACCGAGCGTCAGAAAGAGCTGCTGCGCGAATTCGACGCCATCAGCCAGGGTGATGTGGCGACTCACAACCCGCGCTCCAAGTCCTTTATGGACAAGCTGAAGGACTTCTTCGGCTAAGAACGTGTTTACGATCTCGCGAGCAAGAGCGAGACAAGGCGAAAACGGCTGAGAAAGCGGAATGTACGAGTGGTACATGAGCATTTCGAAGCGGTACTCACCGTGTAACGCTCCACGCAGCGCAGCAGATCGTAAACAGGTTCTAAGCGGGTCCCGGCGGCCATCGCGGTCGTCATGGCAACAACGGCAAGCGCGAGCTTGCCGTTTTTTTATGCGCGCACGATTGTTTTTTCGGGTCAAATGTTTTTGGGTAACTTGTTGTAATGAGCGTTTTTTTAAAATGAATTATCTGGAGGGTTCCGGTTTTCGGCCTTATCTTGGAGAGGCCCCGGAACCCCGCTCCGGGGCGAAAACATAAAAATATCCGGACGTCCGCCGTCAGGCGCGGCGCATCCGGCTTCGCTCAAAGGAGAGTTTCATGGATGAACTGGTCAACGCCGTCAACGGCGTCATCTGGAGCCCGGCGCTGATTTACCTGTGTCTGGGCGTGGGTCTTTACCTGTCCGTGCGCACGCGCTTCCTGCAGTTGCGCCACTTCAAGGAAATGCTGCGCTTGATGTTCAACACCGAGAGCACCGCCAGCGGCGTGTCCTCGTTTCAGGCGCTGGCGATGACGCTGGCCGGCCGCGTCGGCACCGGCAATATCGCCGGCGTCGCCACCGCGATCACGTTCGGCGGGCCGGGCGCCGTCTTCTGGATGTGGATGGTGGCCTTCCTCGGCGCCAGCTCGGCCTTCGTCGAATCGACGCTGGGCCAGGTCTACAAGGAGAAGATAGACGGCCAGTACCGCGGCGGCCCGGCCTTCTATATCGAGAAGGGGCTGGGCATGAAATGGTATGCCTGGCTGTTCGCCATCACCACCATCGTCGCCACCGGCGTGCTGTTGCCGGGCGTGCAGGCCAACTCCATCGCCGCCTCGCTGAACACCGCCTTCGGCATCGCGCCCACCGTCACCGCGGCGGTGCTGGCCATCATCCTGGGCTTCATCATCTTCGGCGGGGTCAAGCGCATCGCCTTGTTCGCCGGCGCGGTGGTGCCCTTCATGGCCTTGGGCTACATCATCGTCGCCTGCGTGATCATCGCGCTGAACATCGAGCAATTGCCCGGCGTGATGGCGCTGGTATTGAAGAGCGCGTTTGGCCTGGAGGCCGGTTTCGGCGCCATCCTCGGCCTGGCCATCCAGTGGGGGGTGAAGCGCGGCGTGTATTCCAACGAAGCCGGCCAGGGCACCGGCCCGCACGCCTCCAGCGCAGCCGCGGTGTCGCACCCGGCCAAGCAGGGACTGGTGCAAGCGTTCTCGGTGTACATCGACACCCTGTTCGTCTGCTCCGCCACCGCCTTCATGCTGCTGATCACCGGCCAATACAATGTGCAGGGTCCGGAAGGGCAGGCCATGTTCACCGGCATCGCCGGCGTGGCGGCGGGTCCGGGCTATGTGCAGATCGCGATGGAAAGCATGATGCCTGGCTTCGGTTCCATCTTCGTCGCGCTGGCGCTGTTCTTCTTCGCCTTCACCACCATCGTCGCCTACTACTACATCGCCGAAACCAATATCGCCTTTATCAACCGCAAGATTCAGCTGCCCTGGCTGAGCTTTGTGCTGAAGATTGCGCTGATGGCGGCGACGGTGTACGGCACGGTCAAGACCGCGGATCTGGCCTGGGGCTTGGGCGACATCGGCGTGGGTCTGATGGCCTGGCTCAACATCATCGCCATCATCCTGCTGCAAAAGCCGGCGCTGGCCTGCCTGCGCGACTACGAGGCGCAGAAGGCGAAGGGGCTGGACCCGGTGTTCCATCCGGAAAAGCTGGGCATCGTCAATGCCGCTTACTGGGAAGGACGGCGCGCGGAGGACAATCTGGCTGCGGAGTTGGCGGCGCAGGCCGGCAAGCCCGCGGATGAAGACAAGCTGGCGCCGCGCAAGGGCTGAGCGGATGCGGACGGCGCCGGCATCCGGCGTCGTCGGCAAGCCGGGCGTGCAAAATTCAGAACACTCTGTTTTGCCGGCCGGCATCCGCTGCGGGGCGGCGGCAACAGGCGTACAATGGCCGGGCTGATCCTTCTAATGGAATTGTCATGATTTTCGCCAATCGCTATTTTCCCGCCACTCGCATGCGCCGCATGCGCAAAGATGAATTCTCCCGCCGCCTGATGCGTGAAAACGTGCTGACCGCCAACGACCTGATCTATCCGGTATTCGTGATGGAAGGGCAGAATCGGGTGGTGGAAGTGCCGTCGATGCCGGGCGCGCCGCGCCAGACGCTGGACAAGCTGTTGCACACCGCCGAACAGGCGCTGGAACTGGGCATCCCGATGCTGTCGCTGTTTCCGGTGATCGAGTCGGGCAAGGACAATAGCGCGCAAGAGGCTTACAACCCGGAAGGCCTGGTGCCGACCGTGGTGCGCGAGTTGAAGAAGCGCTTTCCCGAGCTGGGGGTGATGACCGACGGCGCGTTGGACCCGTACACCATCCACGGTCAGGATGGGGTGATGGACGACAGCGGCTACGTGCTCAACGACGAAACCACCGAGATCCTGATCAAGCAAGGCCTCTGTCACGCCGAGGCCGGCGTGGACATGTTCGGCCCGTCCGACATGATGGACGGCCGCATCGGCGCGATCCGCGAGGCTTTCGAGGAGGAAGGCTTCATCCACACCAAGATCCTGGCGTATTCGGCCAAGTACGCGTCCGGTTTCTACGGCCCCTTCCGAGACGCCTTGGGCTCGTCCGGCAATCTGGGCAAGGCCGACAAGAACAACTATCAGATGGACCCGGCCAATCTGGACGAAGCGATCCAGGAAGTGGCGCAGGATCTGGAGGAGGGCGCCGACGCGGTGATGATCAAGCCGGGCATGCCCTATCTGGACGTGATCCGTCGGGTGAAGGACACATTCCGGGTGCCGACCTTCGCTTATCAGGTGTCCGGCGAATACGCGATGCTGAAGGCCGCGTTCCAGAACGGTTGGCTGAACGAGGAAAAGTGCATGCTGGAAAGCCTGATCGCGTTCAAGCGCGCTGGCGCGGACGGCATTCTGACCTATTTCGCGCTGGACGCGGCGCGCTTGCTGCGTCAACGCTGAGCGTCGCCAAGCAATCCATTGCGCCCCGGCTCAGGCCGGGGCGTTTTGCATGGGAACGGATATGGACTTGATGCATTCCACGCTGTTCTGGATCGTCATCGCCGCCGCGCCGGCGGTGACGGCGCTGGGCATCCTGATCCGGCTGGCCAGGCGCGAGCCGCCGCCGGATCTGCCGCCCGGGGTCAAGCCCTTGGGCTGGGACGACGAAGACGAGGAAGACGACGACAAGGCGCCGCCGGCGGCGGGCGGCTAGTCGAAGCGCCAGCTGGCCATGGACAGATTGCCCATGCGCCAGTCGTCGTGCAGCTTGAGCGCGGGCGCGCCCGGCGTGCCGGCGCCCAGCGCCACCCACAGCGGGGCGATGTGTTCGTCGCTGGGATGGTTGTGGCGCGGATAGGGCGCTTGCTGCAGCCAGTCGGCCAGCGTGTCCCGGGCGCCGTTCAGCAACTGCTGGTCCAGCCAATCGCGGAAGGCCAGCGCCCACGGCGCCGGCGCAGAGCCTTCCGGGGCCAGCGCGCGCAGATTGTGGGTGTAGCTGCCGGAGGCGATGATCAGGACGCCTTCGTCGCGCAGCGGGCGCAGCGCCTCGCCTATGCGCATCAGTTCAGCGGCCGGCGCTTGATGCGGCAGCGACAGATTGACGATGGGGATGTCCGCCTGCGGGTACATCAGCATCAGCGGCGTCCAGGCGCCGTGATCCAGTCCGCGTTGTTCGGTGCTCTGCGCCGGCAGTCCGGCGGCGGCGAACAATTCATGCAGGCGCGCGCACAGCGGCGCATCGGTGCGCGCCGGGTAGTTCAGGCGGTACAAGGCCTCGGGAAAGCCGTAGAAGTCGTGAATGGTTTCCGGGGCCGGGTTGTGGTTGACTACCAGGCCGCGGGTTTCCCAGTGCGCGGAAACAATGACGATGGCGCGCGGGCGCGGCAACTCCGTTCCCAGCCGGGCGATGAAGTGGCGGCTTGGGCTGTCTTCCAGCACCAGGGTGGGGGCGCCGTGCGAGATGAACAGCGCGGGTAGGCGAGCGGTCATGGCTGAAGCTTTCATTCAAGAGATGGCTTCAGCTTAAGCCACGGCGATTCTCTGATAAACCGCAGTTTATTGGCTTTATTGTTTACTGGTTGGAAACAATTTGGCGAGGAGACGGCCAGCCTGCGAGGGGACGGCTGGTTCAGGGGGCTTAGCTTAATCCGCCAAGCAGGATGGCACAGCCGGCGATGAAGATGAGGAAGCCCGCGACGCGCCGCCAGTTGCGCTTGCCTTGCCTGCTGGCCAATGGCTGCCGTTTCAACCTTCTCAGCTGTTGTCGGTACATGGTCATTTGACGCTCCTATATTTGAATGATAATCATTTCTATTTGAATGTCAAAATAAACGCTCTCGCTTGGAGCGTTGGAGGGAAGGGCGGTTGCGCGCCGTCGGCGTCGCGCATTGCGGGACGCACTGCGGCAGTTGGACGGATTCGCCAAGGCGTCGTGGTTCATTGCAGCCAAGCGAAATTGGCGCACAACTCCAGCCAGAACGCTGGCCAGTCTGCGGCTTTCATCGGGGTCTCCGTTGTGGGGATGTTCCGAGTATCGCCTGGCGATCTATATTTGTGAAATTGATTGTTTTTTGTTTTTAATTAGCTGCTTGCTATGGGTTGGGCTTGTCGCCCGAGAATAGGCTGAGAGAGGGCGGAGAAGGGAGGATGCCGCCCCGCAAGCGCTCCGCTCGCGGGGCGGGACGGGCGTTAATCCCAGGGCACTTCCGCGGCGTTTTCATCGACGACGGTGGGACGGCTGTCCGTCGCCGGAGCGGCGGCGGCCGGGCTGTGCGCGTCTTCCAAGCCTCCCAACGCGGCAACCAGCGCGTCCACCAGTTCGCCCAGCTCTTCGCTCATCAAGGTGAAGGTGGCTTCGAACAGGCTTTCTCTATCGTCGCCGGCCTGGCTGGCTTCGTCCTGCAGCAGGTCCAGGAACTGCAGCCGTTTCAACTGCAGCATATCGGTCAGCTGGAAGCGGATCTTTTCCTGCCAGATCAGGCCCACCCGGGTCACTTGCTTGCCGGTGGCGATGTGCTGGCGGATTTCGTCTGCGGTCAGGTCGATGCGCGCGCAGCGCACCACCGCGCCGTTCTCGCCGCTGTCCTTCAGCTCGCAATCGGAATCCAGCTCGAAGCCGGCCGGCGCTTCGCCGGCCGCCAGCCAGTCCGTCATCGCGGTGTGCGGGGCGATCTTGGTGCGCGGCAGCGCGGCGGGGAAGGGAGGCAGCGCCTCGCGCAGCTTGGAGACCAGCGCCTCCGCCTTGCTGGCGGCCGCCGAATCGACCATCAACCAGCCGCGGCGGGTATCCAGATAGGCGCTCATCCGGCTGCTGCGCACGAAGGCGCGCGGCAACAAGTCGTCGGTGATCTGCTCTTTCAGCGCCAGCTTTTCCTTGCGGCCCACCTTGCGCAACTCCTTGTCTTCGATCTCGGCGACTTTCAATTCGACGAAATCGCGGATCACCGACGAGGGCAGCACTTTGTCCTCGCGGCGCAGCGACACCATCTGGCAGCCGCGCACGGCGTAAACCGGCGCGTCCAGATGGCCGGAGGCGGGCACCCAGCCCTCGCTGAACCAGTCCAGCCCCATGCAGTGCTGGAATGGACGCTTTTCCAGAGCGGCGGAAAGCTGTTCGTTGTCGGGGGCGTCGTCTTGATTCAAACGGTAAAAAGATAGTTGCCTAAACCACATATTTGTTCCATAATGCGCGTCCTCTGATGCCACAGATTGTACCGCAGCCAGCACGGCAGCGGGGCGGTTTTCAGACAAGCTTGAGATGGTCGTCGGAGTGTAGCTTAGCCTGGTAGAGCGCTACGTTCGGGACGTAGAGGCCGGAGGTTCGAATCCTCTCACTCCGACCAGTCAGATAGAAAAAGCTTGTCAGAAAGCATCGGGTGTAGTAAATTTCTGCTCCTCGGCGCTGAGCGCCGAAAGCAGTAAAACGGAGTGTAGCTTAGCCTGGTAGAGCGCTACGTTCGGGACGTAGAGGCCGGAGGTTCGAATCCTCTCACTCCGACCAGATTCAAAACCCTGAATTCAAATCATTGAATTCAGGGTTTTTGCATTGGCGCGCGGATAAATTAAACCGGCGATTTAGAAATGGTCGCCGCCCCTTTTCAAATCGACGGAAACTGTTTATTATTACGCGCTCTGCTTCAGGGCGGAGTGATGTGCCGGTATAGCTCAGTTGGTAGAGCAGCGCATTCGTAATGCGAAGGTCGGGGGTTCGACTCCTCTTACCGGCACCACAATCCCGCTTTGAACTGCAATCAGCCCGCTATCGCGGGCTTTTTGCATTTCCGGCCGCCGTGCGCGCTGGCTTCTCTATCTCCCGTCTGTTTCATTTCCGTTGGTTCGCTTTGAAAATCCGGCGACGGACGCCGTCGCGACGACTGGTGATTGCCTGTCGATTATGATATAAGCATTTTATCGGCAGGCGTGCTTAAATGGCGGCCTGTTGCGCCGCGAGCGGCTTGAGAATGCGCTTGGGCTGAAATATATTGTGAACGTCTGTTATGACGAATGGACATGACGGTCTAGGCTGTCATCTAATGGAAAGCTACAGCCATTGTAGAGAGCGAACATGCTATCCAATTCCGTTGCTACTTTCAGCCTGTATTCGGATTTATACGCCCGGTTTCGCCCGGCGTATCCGGAGGCCTTGTATCAGTGGCTATTGCCGCAGTGTTCCGAATACGAGCGAGCCTGGGATTGCGCAACCGGCAACGGCCAGACCGCGGTGAGGCTGGGAGACAGCTTCGCGCGGGTGGACGCCACCGACATCAGCTCCGCGCAGCTGGGCCAGGCCGAGGCGCATAATCAGGTGTATTACCGCGAGTGCCCGGCCGAGGTCACGCCCTTCGACGACGCCAGTTTCGATCTGATCACGGTGTCGCAGGCGCTGCATTGGTTTCATTTCCCGTCGTTCTGGCCGGAAGTGGGGAGGGTGCTCAAACCGGGCGGGGTGTTCGCTGCCTGGGGTTATCATTTATGCCGGGTCTCCCCTGAAGTGGACCGCGCCGCGGCGATTTTGACTTCCATCATCGAGCCGTTCTGGTCCAGTCGCTGCCAGATCCTGTGGGACGGCTACAGCACGGCGGGCTGCCCGCTACCCGCGTTGGAAACGCCGGAACTGGCGATAGAGTGCGATTGGACGCTGGAGCAGTATCTGGGCTTTCTCAACACTTTGTCCGCCAGCAAGCTGTGCAAACAGACTCTGGGCGAGCATGTGCTGGACGACGCCTCCGGCCGCATCGCCCGCGCCTGGGGCGATGGCGAGCAGCCGCGCCGTGTCGGCATGCCCTTGAGCCTGCTGGTGGCGCGGCGCCCGCTGTCTTAGAACCTGTTTACGATCTGCTGCGCTGCGGCGATACGGCGTTAAAAACCGCTTCGAAATGCTCATGTACCACTCGTACATTCCGCTTTTTCGCTGGTTTTCGCCTTGTCTCGCCCTTGCTCGCGAGACTTTGAGTAGGCTCTTAGCCCCTCAATGTCCGCCGCGCCTGACGACGTGCGGCGGATCGTTGACGGCTTCTCAGCGCCGCTTGTCGTATTCCGCCTGCAGATCGGACAGCAGGATATTGAGCGCGTCGGACGAGCGCAGCAGCTCGATCAGCGACACCGCCAGCGAGCAGATCATGCACAGCAGGCTGATGCCGAAAGTCAGCTCCCCCCAGGCCTGCCAGCCGGTGTAGACCTGAAACATCGCCACCGTGCACAGGAACAGGCTGGCGATGCCCAGGCACTGCATCCATTTGATCAAGGTGATGCGGGTGCGCAGATTGCCGATCTGGCGCAGGATCTTGGGGTCCTGGCTGTCGCGGTACTCCTCGTACAGATTGCGAATGATGCCGGCCAGGCCTAGAAAGCGGTTGGTGTAAGCCAGCAGCAGCAGGGAAATGGCGGGAAACAGCAGGGCTGGGGTGGTCAGGGTCAGCGCGGAGTGCATCAGGCGTTCTCATCAATCAGGACATCAATGCCGTTGTCGGTTGCGTCGAATAGTTCGATTACGTCCGGGTTCTTCATGCGGACGCAGCCGAGGGAGCTGGGGGTGCCCCAGGGCACGTGGTCTCCGGCTCCATGGATGTAAATGGCTCGATTATAACTGTCTACCTCGCCGCCTTGGTTCTTTCCGGGCTCTTCGCCGCACAGCCACAGGATGCGGGTGAGGATCCAGTCCTTGTTCGGATACTGGGCGTGCAGCTCCGGCGTGTACTTCCAAGGCGTCACTTTGCGGCGGAAGATAATGGTGTTGGCCTCCACGCCGGCGCCGATGCGCTCGCAGACCCGGTGCCAGCCGCGCGGCGTCTGGTAGCTGCCGCTGACTTCTCCCACGCCCTTGCGCGCGGTGGACACCTGGTATTCGCGCTGCAGCAGCCCCCAGCCGTCGTAGCGGAGCAAGGTCTGGCTGCGCACGCCGACCAGAATCCAGGGCGCGCCGTAATGGCGCGGATTGGGATGGGTGTCCAGCAATGGGGCGGCGGACTGCTGCTGGACGGCGAACGCCGCCGCCGCCAAGGGATCCATCGCCAGCGCGGCGTCTTCGTCCG
This sequence comes from Chromobacterium sp. LK11, assembly GCF_001043705.1. Classification (NCBI taxonomy): domain Bacteria; kingdom Pseudomonadati; phylum Pseudomonadota; class Betaproteobacteria; order Neisseriales; family Chromobacteriaceae; genus Chromobacterium; species Chromobacterium sp. LK11. The sequence goes on along the minus strand of NZ_LDUR01000027.1, from coordinate 120,113 downwards.
CGTCCGCGGCGAAGGCGGACGCGCTCAAGGACAGGACGAGCATCAGTCGCAGCATGGCATCAGCCTTTCCGACGGGTTTGGAAAAACGCCGTCAACGGTTGCGCGCAGGCGTCCGCCTGCTGCTTGCCGAACACCGCGGCGTGATGATTGAGGCGGCTGTCTGCGAACACGTCCAGCACGCTGCCGGCGGCTCCGGTCTTGGCGTCCGGGGCGCCGTAAATCACGCGAGCGATGCGAGCGTGCATGATGGCGCCGCTGCACATCAGGCAGGGTTCCAGCGTCACGTACAGATCGCAGTCGTCCAGGCGGTAATTGCCCAGCAGGCCGGCCGCGTCGCGCATGGCCATGATTTCGGCGTGAGCGCTGGGGTCGCGTCGGCCTATAGGTTGATTGTAGCCGCGTCCTATCACTTCGCCTTGCCGGACGACGACGGCGCCCACCGGAATCTCTCCTTCCAAGCCGGCCTGGGCGGCCAGCTCCAGGGCCAGGGCCAGATGACGAGAGATCTCGGCGTCGGGCGGCGGCGCGGCCACGGGAGGGTGCGCGGCGAGCTGCCGCAGCAAGGCGTCTTTGGCCTCGTCGCCGAGCTGGTTCCAGTGAACGCCGCGACAGGCGGCTTCCAGCGCGAACAATAGTTTGCGGGTGGCGGTGCGTCCGCGGCTTTTCAATTGCAGAAAAGCCAGGACCGGGCCGCGTCGCCGCAGATCGTCGGCGTTGATGATGCCGATCTCGGCCAGCCAGGCGATGGCGGCGGGAGGCAGAGGGGGCGAGGCCAGCGGCGCGGGGTTTGCGATGGTTTCAGCGGGCGGGACGGGTTTGTCTTGCATGATGTCGATTTTAGCGTAAAGAAATCCTTTGCACGGCCGATAGAACGTCATAACCATAGGTTTTTTCTTATATGTCCGTGATAAAGCCCTACACCGCTTCTTATGCGCTCTCCCAGGCCAAGCGGCCTGGCGGCGCGCCGCAAGCTTCTTCCGCCGAGCCCGCGTCGGCCCGGACGAGCGTCGAAAACCCCTCTCCCTGGCCGGCCAGCCCCGCGCAACAGGCGCGTCAGCAGCTGCAATCCTCCCTGCAGCAAGGCCTGGGCAAGTTCATGCAGCAATTGAGAGTCGCTTTGCGGCCCTTGCCCAAGCGTTCGCCCGAAGTGGACGATACGCAAAAGGCGATGCTGAAAAAGAAAGTGGACATGTTGCTGCAGATGGCGCAGATGGCGGGCCGCGACAAGGCCAGCCTGAAAGCGTTGGCGGCGGAGCTGGCGCGCGCGGTCAAGGAGTTGAAGCAACTGGTGGCCAGCATGACGCAGAACGCCGCCGATTCGACGATGTCGGTGAGCGTGGGCGGCGAAGCGGCGGCGGCGAGCGCGGCCGCTTCGGCCGAGTCCGCGCCCGCGGACGGCGGCGGGGACGTTTCCGGCGCCGCGGCCCAGGTCCAGGCTCAAGCCGCCGCCGCCGAGGATGAAACGCGGCAGGCCAAGGACGAGGCGGGAGACGCCGCCGGCGCGCGCGGCGACGCGGCGGCCGCGAATGGCGACAAGAACGCCGGGACGGCCGCCCGCGCCGAGGGCGGCGTATCCAGCGCGAGCGAGGGCAAGCCGCAGGCCGGCGGCAATCCGGTGGCCGGCGACCGGGTGATCCAGGACATCATGATGAAGCTGAAGCAGCTGCAAAACTGGCTCAAGCAGCAGACGCGTCAGCTGCAGGCCGACCAGGAACTCCGGAAGATGATGAAGGAGATGGACAAGGACATGGCCGGCATCGAGAAGATGCTGGCGACCGGAGAGGTGGCGGAGAACGGAGAGATGGACGTTCAGGTCCACGTCGAGGCGGAGGCCGGCGCGGGCGTGAACGTCCAGGCTTGATCAGCGATTGCGCCAGAGCCGGCGGCCCAGCTGCCACAAGGCCCATAGCCGCGCGCCGGTGCCAAGCCAGGATTGCAGTCTTCCGCCGGGGGGCAGCAGGCTGCCGAGCGCGGCCAGCATCTTGCCGAGGCCGCGCTGACGGCCCCAGGCCTTCAAACCTTCGCCGGCGGCGCCGAAAGGGTGGCGGCGCAGGGTGTCCAGTTCCAGGCGCAGCTTCACTCTGAGCGCTTCCCCCTTCATCACCAGCAGCTGTTTCTTGATGGCGCGGTCCCTTGGGTTCACGGCGCGTCTCCTCCGCCCAGGGCCGCCCAGTCCTTGCGCACCTCTTCCAAGGTGGTGGCGAAGGCCGGCCCTTGCTCGCGCAGGCGTCGGCGCAGGCGTAAGCCCAGCCAGACGCCGGCGCCGCAGAACAACAGCGCGCAGGCGGCGAGCGCCCAGGCGCGCAGCGTCGGCGGAGTCAGCGTCCAGACCAGCAGCAGCCCCGCCATCAAGCCGACGGCGATCAGAATCAGCGCCAGCATGCCGGCGAACAGGCTGCCGATGATGTCGTCTTTCAGTTCCTGGGCTTCAAGCGACAGCAGCTCGGCCCGGGTCAGCAGCAGGGAAGCCACCCCGCCGGCGAAGGAGCGCAGGCTGCCGGGACGGGGCGGGGATTGGCGTTGCGGCATGCCTTAGCGGCGGGAAACCAGCATGCCCAGCAGGAAGGCGACGCCGGCGGCGATGCCTATCGATTTCCACGGGTTTTCATGCACGTATTGATCGGTCGCCTTGGCGGCGACCTTGGCCTTGCCGACCACCACTTGCTCGGCGTCCAGCAACTTGGCCTTGGCGAGCTTCAGCTTCTCGTTGACGCGTTGGCGGATTTCCTTGCTTTTCTGGCTGCCGTCGTCCAGCGAGGCGTCGATCAGCTCTTCGGTGCTGACCAGAACCTGGCGCACGTCATCCAGTAATTGTTCTTTTTCCTTGGCGATTGCAGCGGCATTGGACATAAAGATCTCCTGGTGAAAATGAATGGGAAATACCGCGAAGGCACGACTCTCGCGGTGCAGCAATCAAGCTGGCTACCATGAACCTATCAGGCTGGGCCAATGACGTCAAACACTGGATTTGGCCGGTTTCGCCTGAGTCAAATCCGGCCGTAGGCGGCGTTTTCCCAATGCGCAACGCGAGGCGCGCGGAAACGGCTGGCCGCGAGCAGACCCACGCCGCCCATGGCCAGGCTGAACCAGGCCGAGATCCACGGACTCCAGGGCGTGGCGGCGATCAGCAGCAGCGGCGCGGCGCTGGCCCACAGCGAATAGGCGATATTGTAGGTGACGGCGATGCCGGAGACGCGGATGTCGGCGGGAAACAGGCTGATCATCGCCGAGGGCACCACGCCTACGATGCCGCAGCACAGGCCGGCGGCGGCGTAGGCGAGGCCGGGCCAGCGCCAGCCGCCGATCAGGCTGGCGTAGAGCAGGCCCACGCCGACGGGCAGCAACAGGCTGTAGAGGATCAGGCCGCGCAGCGGGCCGACGCGGTCGGTGACGCGGCCGGCGATCACGCAGCCTATGTTGAGGAAGACGATGCCGAGGCTGCCCAGCGCGAAGGCGTCCTTGGCCGGCCAGGCGAAGTGCTGTTGCAGCAAGGTGGGGGTGACCACGACCGGAATCACCACGGCCGAGGTCAGCACGCAGGTCAGCAGCGCGGCCGGCAGCAGCGTGCTCCGGTGCGCGCGCAGCACTTCCAGCAGCGGGTAGGCGCGCTGCTGCCGCTGAGCGCGCAGGGACAGGAACACCGGCGTTTCATTCAGCCAGCGGCGCAGCCAGACGCCGAACAGGCCCAGCGGACCACCGAGCAAGAACGGGATGCGCCAGGCGTAGTCCTGCATTTGCTGCGGGCTGAAGACTTCGGCCAGCAGGGTGGCGGTCAGCGCGCCCAGCAGGTAGCCCATGGTCAGGCCGGCTTGCAGCAGACCCAGCGCGTAGCCGCGGTGGCGCGCCGGCGCGTGTTCGGCGACAAAGGTCCAGGCGCTGGGCACTTCGCCGCCCACCGCCGCGCCTTGCAGCAGCCGCAGGCATAACAGCAGCAGCGGCGCCAGATAGCCGATCTGCGCATAGGTGGGCAGCAGGCCGATCAGCAGACAGGGGCCGGCCATCATCAGCATGCTGAGGCTGAACATGCGCTTGCGGCCCAGGCGATCGGCGAAATGGGCCATCAGCATGCCGCCCAGCGGGCGAGCCAGATAGCCGGTGGCGAAAATGCCGAAGGTTTGCAGCAGGCGCAGCCATTCCGGCATCTGCGGCGGGAAGAACAATTGGCTAAGCGTGGCGGCGAAGAAGGCGAAGACGATGAAGTCGTAGATTTCGAGCGCGCCGCCCAGCGCGGCCAGCCCCAGGGTGCGGTAGTCGGAGCGTGAAAGTGCGGCGGCAGGCGTGGCGATGGCGTTCATGACGGTTCGGGAATGGCGACGGAGGAGGTCTGAAGTCGGATTCAACGCGCGCCGACGGCGGCTGGCCGCGGGGCTCGGATCTGCTTAAGGCAATGCGAATATGGCGGTATGTCAAACATGCCGCCAGTTTAGCGCGTGTCGGGAAATGTGGCGATAGTCAATTGCATTTTAACGGCATAAATTGCGCCGGATGCGGGCAAGAAAAAACCCCGGCTTCGGGCCGGGGTTGAGAGGAGGGGGCTTATTCCCACTCGATGGTGGCCGGCGGCTTGCCGGACACGTCGTACACCACGCGGTTGATGCCCTTGACCTCGTTGATGATGCGGTTGGAGGCGCGGCCCAGCAGGCTGTAAGGCAGCTCGGCCCAATGCGCGGTCATGAAGTCGCTGGTGACTACGGCGCGCAGCGCGACGACGTAATCGTAAGTGCGGCCGTCGCCCATCACGCCTACCGACTTCACCGGCAGAAACACGGCGAAGGCCTGGCTGGTCAGCTCGTACCAGTTCTTGCCGGTCTTCTCGTCCACGGTGTTGCGCAGTTCGTCGATGAAGATGGCGTCGGCCTGGCGCAGCAGGTCGGCGTATTCCTTCTTCACTTCGCCGAGGATGCGCACGCCCAGGCCCGGGCCCGGGAAGGGGTGGCGGTAGACCATGTCGTGCGGCAGGCCGAGCGCCACGCCCAACTGGCGCACTTCGTCCTTGAACAGCTCGCGCAGCGGTTCCAGCAGCTTGAGGTTCATGTCTTCCGGCAGGCCGCCGACATTGTGGTGGCTCTTGATGGTGTGGGCTTTCTTGGTCTTGGCGCCGGCGGATTCGATCACATCCGGGTAGATGGTGCCCTGGGCCAGCCATTTGGCGTTGCTGAGCTTGCCGGATTCGCGGTCGAACACCTCGATGAATTCCGCGCCGATGATCTTGCGCTTCTTCTCCGGATCGCTTTCGCCGGCCAGCTTGCTCATGAAGTCGGCTTCCGCCTGCACGTGCACCACTTTCACGCCCAGGTTCTGCGCGAACATTTCCATCACCATCTTGCCTTCGTTCAGGCGCAGCAGGCCGTGGTCGACGAAGACGCAGGTCAGTTGCGGGCCGATGGCGCGGTGGATCAGGGCGGCGGCCACCGAGGAGTCCACGCCGCCGGACAGGCCGAGGATGACTTCTTCGTCGCCCACTTGCTCGCGGATCTTCTTCACCGCTTCGTCGATGTAGTTGGGCATGGTCCAGCTGGGTTTGCAGCCGGCCACGTGCAGCACGAAGCGATGGATCATTTCGGTGCCGCGCTTGGTGTGGGTCACTTCCGGATGGAACTGCACGCCGTAGAAGCCGCGGCTCTCGTCGGCCATGGCCGCGATCGGGCAGGACGGAGTTTCGGCGATGAGGTTGAAGCCCGGGGGCAGGCCGGTGACTTTGTCGCCGTGGCTCATCCACACGTCGAGGAAGCCGTTGCCGGCGTCGTCCACCTGGTCCTGCAGGCCTTCCAGCAGTTTGGAGTGATGGCGGGCCTTGATCTGGGCGTAGCCGAACTCGCGCTTGTCGCCGGCCTCCACTTTGCCGCCGAAGGTCTGGGCCATGAACTGCATGCCGTAGCAGATGCCCAGCACCGGAACGCCGAGTTCGAACAATGCCGGATCGGCCTGGTAGTCGGATTCGTACACCGAGTTCGGGCCGCCGGAGAGGATGATGGCCTTGGGCGCGAAGGCGCGGATGTCTTCCAGTGGCATGTCAAACGAATGAAGCTCACAGTAAACGTGAGCTTCGCGTACGCGGCGGGCAATCAGTTGGGTGACCTGAGAGCCGAAATCGAGAATGAGGACTTTGTCCATGCCTATCCTTCAGGAAATGTTGTGGGCCGTGCGGCCATGATGATTGAGATTGTGTCGCAGGCGGCTGGGCGGCGGCGCCGGCCTGCTTTCATTGTTCGCCGTCCCTCGACGGCAGCCGGAATCTGCGGCTGCGTTCCGGCACCTGCTCGCTGCGGGCCAGCAGCATCAGCAGGCCGGCGACGATCATGCCGAAGGACAGCAGGTGGCTGGGACGCAGGCCCAGGTTGTCGTAGAGATAGATCGCGCCGCCGGCGTAGAGCAGCAGCGGGCTGGTGACCAGGGTGGATTTGTTGAAACCGTCCACGATGAACAGCAAGACGCCGGCGGCGGCCAGCAGCAAGGCGAGCAGGGTGGAAGTGTTGGGCAGCAGCGAGGTGCTTTTCAGGAACCAGACCGATCCCAGGCAAATCAGCACGATGGGCAGGGCCGCGCTGCGGTTCATCAGGCGGCTCCGCGCTGGTTTTTCATGAAGCGCTGCTTTTCGCGCTGCCATTCGCGGTCTTTTTCGGTATCGCGCTTGTCGTGCAGCTTCTTGCCCTTGGCCAGTCCCACTTCCGCCTTGATGTTGCCGCGGGTGTAGTGCAGGTCCAGCGCCATCATGGTGTAGCCGGCGCGTTCCACCTTGCCGATGAAGCGGTTGATCTGCTCTTGCGACAGCAGCAGCTTGCGCGGACGCACCGGGTCGGCCTTGACGTGGGTGGACGCGGATTGCAGCGGCGTGATGTGGCAGCCGATCAGCCAGAACGCGCCGTTTTTCCAATCCACGTAGCTTTCCTTCAGCTGGACGCGGCCGGCGCGGATGGCCTTGACCTCCCAGCCTTCCAGCACGAGCCCGGCTTCGAGCTTTTCCTCGATGAAGTAGTCGTGGAAGGCCTTGCGGTTCTGGATGATGCTCATGTCGCCTACGGGATGTTTTTTAAATGAATCCTCTATTGTATCAGAAGCGGGCGGCTTGCCAAAGCCATGAAAATACAGCGCTTTGACGGGCCGCCGGGACGCGGGCGGGTAGGGCGCGCCGTATTTTGTTAAACTTGCGGTTTTTACCGATGCTGACGATTTCCCGGCCAGAGACGGGACAGCGGAGACGATAAGCGAGCAATGGATGCAGGTGGTTGAAAAAAGCGTGTTGGTGGCGCACACGCCGGCGCAGATGTTTGCGCTGGTGGACGATATCGAGCATTACAGCCGGTTCCTGCCCTGGTGCGGCAAGACCGAGGTGTTGTCGCGCGAGGGCGATCAGGTGGTGGCCAGCCTGCACATCGATTACCTGAAGGTGAAGCAGCATTTCACCACCCGCAATACCAATCAGGCGGGTGAATCCATTCTGATGGAACTGGTGGACGGCCCATTCGAGCACCTGGAAGGACGCTGGCATTTCAAGCCTCTGGGCGAGATCGGCTGCAAGGTGGAGTTCCGCCTCAGCTACCAGTTTTCCAGCAAGATACTGGAAATGATCATCGGTCCGGTGTTCGGGCATATTTCCGGCACGCTGGTGGACGCCTTCATCAAGGAAGCGGACAAGGTGTACGGCGATGACTGAGACTTTGCAGGTGGAAGTGGCGCTGGCCCTGCCCGAACGCCAAGAGCTGGTGGTGTTGCAGGTGGCGCCGGGCACGACGGCGCGTCAGGCGGCGGAGCTGTCCGGCTTGTTGGCGAGCTTGCCGTCGTTGGACGCCGCGCCGCTGAAGCTGGGGATATTCGGCAAGGCGGTCAAGGAAGACGCCTTGCTGCGCGAGCATGACAGGGTGGAGATTTATCGACCCTTGATCGCCGATCCTAAAACGGTAAGGCGTCAACGCGCCGAGGCCGGCAAGCAGATGAAAAAAGGCGGCGCTGACTAGCCGCCGCCGAGAGGATGCTTAAGCGCCACTCAGGCTTTATAGCTGAGGCGCCATCAGGGAAGGCGGTTGTTCCTCCGCCGAGTGCACGCGGTTCTTGCCGTTGAGCTTGGCTTGATACATCGCCTGGTCGGCGCGCTCCAGCACGTCGGCCTCTTGTTCGCCCAGATGCCATTTGGCGACGCCGGCGCTGAAGGTGATCAGCAGACGGTCGTTGTTGGCCAGGAAGAAGGTCTTGGTCAGCTCGCGCTGCAGCCGCTGCACGGTGGCGACGGCTTCCTCTTCCGGCGTGTCCGGCATCAGGATCACGAACTCCTCGCCGCCGAAGCGGGCGACGATGTCGGCCGGGCGCAGGCTGTGCTTGATGGTGTCCACCAGATATTTCAGGGCGTCGTCGCCGGCCAGGTGGCCGTATTTGTCGTTCAGCTGCTTGAAGTTGTCCACGTCGAGCAGGGCGACCGACAGCGGCGCGCCGGTGCGCTCGGCGCGGCTGATCTCGCGCTGGAAATGTTCGGCTAGGCCGCGGCGGTTGAAGGCGCCGGTCAGCTGGTCCTCGCGCACCTTGGCGCTGGCGGCCTCCAGCGCGGTTTCCAGTTCGGCGATTCTTTGTTCGGCGGCCTCCACCTGTTCCTTGGCGGACAACAGTTCGTCGCGGGAACGGGTCAGATCCAGTTGCATCAGCGAGGTGTCTTCCATCAGGGAGCCGATGATGTTGCCCAGCTCTTCGACGTTCTGCGACTGCTTGATGCGGGCGCTGTGGTCCTTGATCTTGTTCTGGAAATCGTCGGTGCTGTCCGTCATCATCGCCAGCCGCGAGATGAAGCGGTCCAGCAAGGAGCGCAGCGAACTGGCCGCCTCGTCCAGCGAGGTTTTCAGCTGGCCTTGCTTGCGGATCACGTCCTTGAGGCTGGACTCCATCTGGTAGACCTGCTGCATGGACAGCGGCTCGTGGCTGAGGATGTCCTGCAGCGAATGGACCTGGCCCACCAGATAGGTGTCCGAGTGGTTGAGCTCGGCGATGTTTTCCAGCAGCAGGCGCAGCAGATTGGTCATCGCCGACACCAGGCGGTCGTCTTGCTGCGATTGCAGTTCCAGCTTGATCATGAAGGCCCGCAGCTTGGGCATGTAGGCGTTGAGCGCGGGGTCGTCGGCCACCTGGTTCAATTCGCTCAGCAGCGCTTCAAGCGCGTCCACCAATTCCGGGTAGTTGATCAGCCGCGGCTCCAGGCCGTGTTTGAGCGCGAAGCTCAGCGTGCGCTGCCAGGCCAGCCAGCTGTCGTTGGGGGCGTCGGCGCCGTCTTCGTCGGAGGCGGCTGTCGGAGCGGGGGCTTCTGCGGCGGCGCCGTTGCCGTTGGACGGCGGCGCGGATTGGGTCCAGTTCTGGATCAGGGTGGCCAGTTTCTGGTTCAGCTCGTCCGGCTGGTTGCCGTAATTGATCAGCACCCGCTCCAGCGTGGACTGCTTGTGGTGCTGCGGCATATTGGGCAGCCGCAGGTCCCAGTTGCGGATCAGGTTCTGGATCAGCGTGCCCCAGCTGTGCTGCTGCTGGCTAGCGCTGAGCGAGGCGCGCAGGAAGTCGATGATCAGTTGCGGGGCTTGTTCCCAGCGGTTTTCGTCGCAGACTTGCTTGAGGCGGGTGAGGGTGACTTTGGCCTGCACGCTTTCCTGAGGCAGGGTTTCCAATGCGCGCAGCAGCAGCACCGCAAGCTTGTTGTCGCGATCGACCGGCGTTTGCGTCAGCTCGTGATAGACCCGCTCAAAGTTTTCCGGCGTCGGCAACAGCTTGCGCACCGTCAGCTGTTTGAGCGTTTCTCGTGCGACTTCGATGGGGTTTTGTGTTGTCATTGCCCAAACCTTGGACTTTTTTAGACCGGACGTCATTCTTGTTGTCTGTTCAGCTCTACAGTGCGGTCCGGGCGGATATTTAGCGAGGCGTTGGCTTCACCGGATCCAGCAATTGGAAAAATACTTCACCATTCCGAATCATGCCAAGTTCATTGCGGGCTCTCTCCTCAATGGCGTCCGTCCCCTGTTTCAAATCACGCACTTCCGCGTCCAGCGCGGCGTTGCGGGCCACCAGCTTTTGGGTGGTCGCCCGCTGTTCCTGTAGTTGCTTGTCCAGCTGCCAGACTCTGAGCCAGCTACCTTTGCCAAACCACAACGGCCATTGCAGGGCCAGTATTACTGTCACCAGAGTCAGGGTCAGCCAGCGCATACGATTACTTCAGGTGGTAAAAGGCAGCTTTGCCCGGGTAGTAAGCGGCGTCGCCCAATTCTTCTTCGATGCGCAGCAACTGATTGTATTTGGCCATGCGGTCGGAGCGGGACAGCGAGCCGGTCTTGATCTGCATGCAGTTGGTGGCAACGGCCAGATCCGCGATGGTGCTGTCTTCGGTTTCGCCGGAACGATGGCTCATAACGCTGGTATAGCGGGAACGCTTGGCGAGATCAACCGCTTTCAGCGTTTCCGACAGCGTGCCGATCTGGTTGACCTTGACCAGCAACGAGTTGGCGAGGCCGCCTTCGATGCCCTTGGCCAGAATCTTGGGGTTGGTGACGAACAGGTCGTCGCCGACGATCTGCACGCGGGAGCCCAGGCGATCGGTCAGCAGTTTCCAGCCGTCCCAGTCGTGTTCGCTCATGCCGTCTTCGATCGACAGGATGGGGTAGTTGTTGACCAGGGTTTCCAGATAGTCGGCGAACTGCTCGGAAGTGAGCTGCAGGCCTTCGGCGGTCAGCTGGTATTTGCCGTCCTTGTAGAACTCGGAGGAGGCGCAGTCCAGCGCCAGCATCACGTCCTGACCGGCCACGTAGCCGGCGGCGTCGATGGCCTCCAGAATCAGCTTGATCGCGTCTTCGTGGCTCTTCAGGTTGGGCGCGAAGCCGCCTTCGTCGCCCACGGTGGTGGCGTAGCCTTTCTGGTCGCAAATCTTCTTCAGGCTGTGGAAGATTTCGGCGCCGCAGCGCAGCGCTTCGCGGAAGGTTTGCGCGCCCACCGGCATGATCATGAATTCCTGGATGTCCAGGGTGTTGTTGGCGTGCGCGCCGCCGTTGATCACGTTCATCATCGGCACCGGCAGGGCCATCGGACCGGCGCCGCCCAGGTAGCGGTACAGCGGCAGGCCGGCGTCTTCGGCGGCGGCGCGGGCCACGGCCATGGACACGGCCAGCAGCGCGTTGGCGCCGAGGCGGGACTTGGTTTCGGTGCCGTCCAGCTCGATCAGGGTCTTGTCGATGAAGGCCTGGTCGCTGGCGTCGAGGCCGATGATGGCTTCGCAGATTTCGGTGTTGATGTTTTCCACCGCCTTCAACACGCCCTTGCCCAGGTAGCGGCTTTTATCGCCGTCGCGCAGTTCCAGCGCTTCTTTTTCGCCGGTGGAGGCGCCGCTGGGCACCGCCGCGCGGCCCATGACCCCGGATTCCAGCAATACGTCTGCTTCCACGGTCGGATTGCCGCGCGAATCCAGAATCTCACGAGCTACCACATCGATGATCGAACTCATTTACATTTCCTTCAAAGGCTGGGTTGTGTTCGGGCGGAGGGCGCGCAACCGGCCGAAGCCGGTTGCGATCTGCGCCTGCCGGTTTACAGGGTGTGTTCCGGCCAGGGATTGTGCTTGACCAACTCGTCCAGCGCCTTGAGCGTGGTCAGCAGTTCCTTCATGCGCGGCAAGGGCCAGGCATTGGGGCCGTCGGACATCGCGCAGGCCGGGTCCGGATGGGTTTCCATGAAAATGCCGGCGATGCCGGAGGCCACTGCGGCGCGCGCCAGCACCGGCACGAATTCGCGCTGGCCGCCGGACGATGTGCCTTGGCCGCCGGGTAGCTGCACCGAGTGAGTGGCGTCGTAGACCACCGGGCACTGGGTGTCGCGCATGATCATCAGCGAACGCATGTCGGACACGAGGTTGTTGTAGCCGAAGGACACGCCGCGTTCGCAGGCCATGAAGCTGTCCGGTTCGAGGTTGGCCTCTTGCGCGGCGGCGCGGGCCTTGTCGATGACGTTCTTCATGTCGCCCGGAGCCAGGAACTGGCCCTTCTTGATGTTCACCGGCTTGCCGCATTGGGCGACGGCGCGGATGAAGTCGGTCTGGCGGCACAGGAAAGCCGGGGTCTGCAACACGTCGACCACGCTGGCGACTTGCACGATTTCGTTTTCGCTGTGCACGTCGGTCAGCACCGGCACGCCGATCTGGCGCTTCACTTCCGAGAGGATGCGCAGGCCTTCATCGATGCCGAAGCCGCGGAAGGAGGAACCGGAAGAGCGGTTGGCCTTGTCGTAGCTCGATTTGTAGATGAAGTTGATGCCCAGTTCGGCGGTGATCTCCTTGAGCTGGCCGGCGGTGTCCATCGCCATCTGTTCGCTCTCGATCACGCAGGGGCCGGCGATCAGGAACAGCGGCTGGTTGAGGCCGACTTCGAATCCGCACAGTTTCATGCCTTGGGTCCTTGCTTGTCCGCTTGGTATTGCAGCGCCGCTTTCACGTAGGAGATGAACAGCGGGTGGCCGTCGCGCGGCGTCGAGGTGAATTCCGGGTGGAACTGGCAGGCGAAGAACCAGCGGTGATTGGCCAGTTCGATGGTTTCGACCAGCTTCTCATGACCGGCGGAGCGGCCGCTGATGGTCAGGCCGGCCTGTTCCAGGCGCGGAATGTAGTAGTTGTTCACTTCATAGCGGTGGCGATGGCGTTCGACGATCTCGCTGTCGCCGTAGATGTTCGCCGCCAGGGAGTTCGGAACCAGGTCGCACTGCTGGCCGCCCAGGCGCATGGTGCCGCCCAGGTTGGAGTTTTCATCGCGCTTTTCCACCTTGCCGTCGTGGTTGACCCATTCGTCGATCAGCGCCACCACCGGGAAGTTGGTGTCGAGGTCGAATTCGGTGGAGTTGGCGCCGGCCATGCCGGCCACGTCGCGAGCGTATTCGATCAGCGCGATCTGCATGCCCAGGCAGATGCCCATGTAGGGGATATCGTTCTCGCGGGCGAACTTGACCGCCTTGATCTTGCCTTCCACGCCGCGCTTGCCGAAGCCGCCCGGCACCAGAATGGCGTCCATGTCCTTCAGCGAGTCGGCGCCGTCGCGCTCGATTTCCTCGGAGTCCACGTAGATGATGTTGACGCTGGTACGGGTATGGATGCCGGCGTGTTTCAGCGCCTCGGTCAGCGACTTGTAGGACTCGGTCAGGTCCACGTATTTGCCGACCATGGCGATGTTGATGCTGTGGTCCGGGTGCTCGATCGCGTCGATGATGCGGCCCCACACCGACAGATCCGCCTTGGGCAGGTCCAGCTGCAGCTGTTCGGCGATGATGTCGTCGATGCCCTGGCCGTGGAGCATAGCCGGCACCTTGTAGATGGAGTCGGAGTCGTAACAGCCGATGACCGCGTTTTCCTCCACGTTGCAGAACAGCGCGATCTTGCGTTTTTCGTCTTCCGGCAGTTCGCGGTCCATCCGGCACAGCAGCACGTCCGGCTGAATGCCGATCTCGCGCAGCTCTTTCACTGAGTGCTGGGTCGGCTTGGTCTTGATCTCGCCGGCGGTGGCGATGTAGGGCACGTAGGACAGGTGCACGTACAGGGTGTTCTTGCGGCCCAGGTTGGAGCGCATCTGGCGGATGGCTTCCAGGAAAGGCAGCGATTCGATGTCGCCCACGGTGCCGCCGATCTCGACGATGGCGACGTCGGCGTCGGCCGCGCCTTCATGCATCTTCAGCTTGATTTCGTCGGTGATGTGCGGAATCACTTGCACGGTGCCGCCCAGGTAGTCGCCGCGGCGCTCCTTGGTGATCACGGACTCGTACACCTGGCCGGTGGTGAAGTTGTTGCTTTTCTTCATCTTCGCGTGGATGAAGCGCTCGTAGTGGCCCAGGTCGAGGTCGGTTTCCGCGCCGTCTTCGGTGACGAACACCTCGCCATGCTGGAAGGGGCTCATGGTGCCCGGATCGACGTTGATGTAGGGATCGAGCTTCAGCATGGTGACTTTCAGCCCGCGAGACTCGAGGATGGCAGCGATGGACGCAGCGGCAATGCCCTTACCCAGGGAGGACACCACACCGCCGGTTACGAAGATGTACTTGGTCATGAGATTACGGCTCTATGGGAATCCGGGATTCTACCCTGAAATCGTTGCGATTTGAATCGCTTCGAACCATGTTGTTGCAAGTGGCGCCGCCGTCCCCGAGCGCCGGCCGCCGGACGCGTCGCGCCGCTTGGCAAAGAAGTGCTCGCATCTCTGTGGCGAATACGGTACAATTGCCGCCGACTGTTTTATACACGATCGCGCCCATGCTGCAAAAGGGTGCGTTTTCTGCTTGAGTGTCTGGCTTTGTCTATGATATAAAGCCAGCTTTTACCGGTTTTGGGAGTGTTTAACATGGCGCGTGTTTGCAAAGTCACCGGCAAGCGTCCGATGACCGGGAACAATGTTTCCCACGCCAACAATAAGACTAAACGTCGTTTCCTGCCCAACCTGCAATATCGCAAGTTCTGGGTTGAGAGCGAAAACCGCTGGGTGCGTCTGCGCGTATCCAACGCGGCACTGCGTACCATCGACAAGGTTGGCATCGATGTAGTGCTGGCTGATCTGCGCGCTCGCGGCGAGATCTGATTGCGGTCAACCAGAAAGCTACTGAGGTAATAACATGCGCGATAAAATCAAGCTTGAGTCCACTGCTGGCACCGGCCATTTCTATACGACTACGAAGAACAAGCGTACGATGCCGGAAAAAATGGAGATCAAAAAATTTGATCCCGTTGCTCGCAAACACGTTCTGTACAAAGAAACCAAGCTGAAATAAGCCGGTTTCCGCGGGAACGCGTAAAGCTAAAGAGCCCTTCTCTGGTGCACGGAGAAGGGTTTTTTATTTGCGGCGCGTCCTTGAACAAAAAACCCCGCCAGCTTCGCTTGGCGGGGTTTTTCGCGTTCAATCGCCGCTTAGGCGGCCGAAGGTGTTTTTGGCGAACACCAGATCTTGCCAGGCCTTGTGCTTGTCCGGCTGGTTGCGCAGCAGGTAGGCCGGGTGGTAGCTGACGATCAGCGGAATCTCCTGATAGCTGTGCAGCTTGCCGCGCAATTGGCCGATGCCCTTTTCCGTCTGCAGCAGGGTTTGGGCGGCGAAGCGGCCGAGCGCCAGGATCAGCGTGGGCTGGATGTGGCGAATCTGTTGGATCAGATAGTTCTGGCAGGCGGCGATCTCGTCGCCGCTGGGGTTGCGGTTGCCGGGCGGACGGCATTTGAGCACGTTGGCGATGTAGACGTCGCGGTCGCGGTCCAGCCCGGTGGCTGCCAGCATATTGTCCAGCAGCTGGCCGGCGCGGCCGACGAAGGGCTGGCCTTGCCTGTCCTCCTGCTCGCCCGGCGCTTCGCCTATCAACAGCCAGCGCGCCTGCTTGTTGCCGCGGCCGAAAACGGTCTGAGTGCGGGTTTGGCACAGCCGGCAGTCGCTGCAGTCGCGCACCGCGCGTTCCAGCGCGTCCCATTCCAGCAGCGGCGAGGCCGGGATGCTGGGCGGGGGAGGGGCGACGGGCGGAGCGATGTCGGCGGCGGGCGGGGGAAGGAAGGGCGCGGCCGGCTGGAGCGGCGCGGCGACTTCCGGGCGCGGCGGGGCAAGCGCCTCCGCCGGCTCTAGATCGGTTTCCGTCGGCGCGGCCAGCTGGCGGCTCAAGGCCGCCGGGTGCTGGTCGAACCAACCGGGGCGGGCTTCCCAGCCGGGGCCCAGTCCGATCACGCTTTGAATCAGCACGGCGCGGCTCATAGCTCGGTCTCCATCAGGATGGCGTCTTCGCGGCCGTCGGGACAGGGGTAGTAATTCTTGCGGCGGCCGTTTTCGACGAAGCCTTGGCCGGCGTACAGGCCGCGGGCGACGGCGTTGCCGGCCCGCACCTCCAGAAACAGGCGTCGCGCGCCGGCGGCGGCCAGGGTGGCGCGGAGCTCCCGCAGCAGTCGCTTGCCCAGGCCTTGGCCTTGCCATTGCGGGTCTATCACGATGTTGAGCAGTTCCGCCTCGTCCAGCACGCTCTGGGTAACGGCGAACCCCTGCAGCCGTTCCGCGGCGAACAGGCCGTGGAACTGGTGGCCGCAGCGCACGGAGTCCCGGTATTGGGCGGCGGACCAGCCGTGAGCGCAGGCGCGGCTCTCCAGCTCGGCCAGCAGCGCGGCGTCGTCGGGCAGGAAGGTGCGGTAGTCCGGGCTCATTTCTGGCGCGCCTGCTGTTGTTCCTGCGCGGTCAGGGCGACTTTATTGCGTACGTACAGCAGCTCCGCTTCGCGCGGATGGGTTTGCGGATAGCGGTCGCTGCGCGCCAGCGGGAAGTAGGCGGCGGCATGGGGCAGCAAGTCGGCGCGGACGATGGCGTCGCCGGCGTGCTCCCGCAGGGCGGGGTAGCGTTCGAAACCGTCGCCGGCGGCGATGTCCGCCCGCTCCGGCCAAAGCACGGCTTCCGGCGCGCCGACGCTTATCGGTCCCAGGCGCTCCGGCGCGCCGCCGTCGGCGACGCGATAGCCGGCGCTGTAAACCTGTTGCATCCTGGCGTCGAGACAGACCAGCACCGTGCCGGCGCCGGCTTGTTGGGCGACGTTGTCCAGCGTGGGAATGCCTATCACCGGAACGCCGGCGGAGAAAGCCAGGCCCTGGGCCAGTCCGCAAGCGATGCGCAAGCCGGTGAAGGAGCCGGGGCCTTGGCCGAAGGCGATGGCGTCGAGTTGCTCCAGGCGCAGTTCCGCCTGTTCCAGCAGGCGAGCCAATTCCGGCAACGCGCGCTCGGCGTGCTTTTGCTCGACTTTCTCGTGGAAGGAGAAAATGCGCGAACCGTTGTCAACGGCTAGGGATAGAAACGAGGTGGAGCAATCAATGGCAAGCAATTTCATCGGGGAATTCGGTCTCAAGCTTTAGCGCGTGCTGCAAGACTGCGAATTATAAGCCGAGTTCTTCCACCCAGGCGAGCGCGGAGACATGGGCCTGGTTGAACTGCTCGCTGCTGAGGTTCAGTTGGGCGCAAAGTTCCGGCACGCCGGTCAGCTGGCCGTCCTCGCAGGCTTTGACCAGCTTGAGGAAGCGGCTCATCGTGCCTTTTTCGTGCAGCAGGGCTTCAGTGATGGCTTCCGGCAGCTGCAGGTGTTCGATGATGTTGGCCATCGGCATGTCGAACAGCACGTCCAGCAAGCTGAACATGCCGATGATGAACAGATTGTCGCAGGTGTCGTGGCGCTCGCCGTGAGCCTTGCCCAGCAGCTCCATGAAGCGGCCGCGGGTGACCGCGGTTTTTTGCAGCGCCGGCGGCGCGTGGCCCTCGTCCGAGGCGGTGACCAGCAGCAGGGTCAGCCAGCGGTAGAGCTTTTGATAGCCCAGCACGGTGACGGCGTGGGAGAAGGAGCTGATGCTGGTGTTCAGGCCGGCCGCGGCGGAGTTGACGTAGCGCAGCAGCTTGTAGGACAAGGCCAGGTCGCGTTTGAGCACTTGCTCGACGTCGCGGATGTCGGCGTCCAGGCGCAGCAGGTTGAGCAGCTCCAGGGTGTTGCGGAAGGATGGGTGGATGACCTTGGCGGACAAGGTTTCCGGCTGGGCGAAGTAAAAGCCCTGAAAGCCGTCCATGCCCAGTTCCTTGCACAGATGGAACTGGGCGTGGGTTTCCACGCGTTCGGCGATGCGGATCACCGGGTAGCTGCGCAAGCGCGACGCCAGCATCTGGAAGCGGTTGGTGTCCTGGTGCTGGATGTCCAGCTTGACGTAGTTGGCCAGTTCCAGAAACGCCGCTGCCGGCGATTCGAAGCTGAAGTCGTCCAAAGAAATGCCGAAGCCCAGCGAGCGCAGATGGCGCGCGCGCGACAGCAGTTCGTTGGAGGGCACGATGCGCGGCGAGATGTCGAGAATGACCCGGCGCGGCGGCAGCAGCTCGAGGAACTCGCTGCTGAGCATGGCTTCGCCGATGTTGATGAAGGCCAGCTTGCTGCCGATCAGCCAGCTGGTGCCCATATTGTTGAGGGTGTTGACCAGCACCTGGGTGTCGGCTTGCAGCTCGGTGTGCTTGCCGACGCCGGAGGCCTCGCCGCTGGGACGAAAAAGCAGCTCATAGCCAATGAGCTGCTGGTTGCGGTTGAGAACGGCCTGCCTGCCTATGAAGGCGCTCGTCGAGGTCATTGTCCCGGTATGCCTTTGCTCAGGTGGCGATCAGGTCCGCGGATCGGGTGACGGTGTTGCTGGCTTCGCTGGAGGAGAGCAGGTCTTCCATGTCGAGCACCAGCACCACGGAGCCGTCGCCGGACAGGGTGGCGCCGGCCACGCCTTTCGGGCGAATGTTTTGCAGCGGCTTGATCACCACGTCGTCGCGGCCGACGAAGGAGTCGATGGCCAGGATGAAGGACTTTTCCGCGGACTGCATCAAGACGCCGAAGTAAGGCTTTTGCGTCGGCTCCCAGCCCAGCAGGCCGGCCAGGGTCTTCAGCGGCAGGATTTCGTCGCGCACCACGATGGTGGGCTTGCCGGACACTTCCTGGATCGCGTTCGGATCGATGGTGATGATTTCGCGCACCATCGCCAGCGGCACCGCGAACGGCTGGTTGCAGGCGCGCACCACCAGCACCGGCAGGATGGCCAGGGTCAGCGGCAGCGAGATGCTGATGCGGGTGCCTTCGCCCGGCACCGAGTTGATGTCGATGCGGCCGTTCAGTTTCTGGATGTTGGTGCGCACCACGTCCATGCCCACGCCGCGGCCGGACACGCTGGAAATTTGATCCTTGGTGGAGAAGCCGGGCAAGAAGATCAGCTGCAGGCACTGCTTCTCATCCAGGGAGTTGGCGCTTTCCTGGTCGATCAGGCCTTTTTCGATCGCCTTGCGGCGCAGCGCGTCGGCGTTCATGCCTTTGCCGTCGTCGGTGATCTCGATCAGGATGTGGTCGCCCACCTGCTCCGCGGTCAGTTGCACCAGCGCCTGCGGCTTCTTGCCGGCGGCGATGCGGTCTTCGGGCTGTTCGATGCCGTGGTCCACGGCGTTGCGCACCAAGTGGACCAGCGGATCGTTCAAGTCCTCGATCATGGTCTTGTCCAGCTCGGTCTCTTCGCCGGACAGCACCAGTTCGACTTCCTTGCCCAACTGGCGGGCAAGGTCGCGCGCCAAGCGCGGGTATTTCTGGAACAGGCGGCCAATCGGCTGCATGCGGGTTTTCATCACCGCGTTCTGCAGATCGCCGACCAGCAGGTCCAGCTGGCTGATCGCCTCGTCCAGAGAGCGCAGGGTATTGGTGTCGCGGTTGCCTTGCAGGATTTCGGTGCGCAGCGTGGTCAGGCGGTTTTTGGTCAGGCCGATTTCGCCGGACAGGTTGAGCACCATGTCGAGGCGTACGGTGTCGATCCGGATGGTGTTTTCCTGCGGGCCGCTGCTGCTGGGCGCGCTGGCGGCCGGTTTGCTCGGCGCGGGTTTGGCCGCGGGCTTGGCCGCCGGGGCCGCCGCAAGCGGAGCGGGAGCTGGCGCCGCCGCCGGAGCGGCTTGGGGCGCGGGCGCCGCGGCGGCCGGCGCAGCAGCGGGAGCCGCCGGCGCGCCGCCGGGGGCGACGGCCTGATACAACTGATTCCAGTCCGGGCCTTGACCGTTGCCGGCGGCGGGCGGGGTTGCGGCGGCGGGGGCCGGCGCAGGCGCTGCCGCCGGGGCAGGGGCAGCTGCCGGCGCGCTTGCCGCGGCATTCTCGGACAGTTCCTCGCCAGCCAGCGCGGCGTCCAAGGCCGCCAGGATGCGCGGGTCGGCTTCGCTGGGCATCAGGCCCTGGCCCATGGTGCCGAACATGTCGCGCACAATGCCGGTGGCGTCAAGAATCACATCCATGATGCCGGCGGTGATGTGCAACTGGCCGTTGCGCAGCTTGTCGAACAGGTTTTCGGTGCGATGGCATAGATTGATCATCGGACCGACGTTGAGAAAGCCCGCGCCGCCCTTGATGGTGTGGAAACCTCTGAAAATGTCGTTCAGCAGTGCTTTGTCTTCCGGACGTTTTTCCAGTTCGACCAATTTATTGTCTACATCGGAAAGGAGGTCCGTAGACTCCATCAAGAAGTCTTGCAGCAGCTCTTCCATGCCGGCAAATTCGCTCATTTTCCACTCCCGCCACGCCTTGCTCGCGTGCTTTGTTCTGCGTGTTGTTCGTTAGAAGCCCAGGCTTTCCAGCAGGTCGTCGACCTGTTGCTGGCTGCTGACCACATCGGTGCGGCCTTCCGGATTGATCACGGGGCCGTTCAACAGATTGGTGCCCATGCCCAATTCTTCTTTTTTCGCCTCGGGCGAAAACTCGATCAGGAAGTTGACCAACTCGCTTTCCAGCAGTTTGACCATGCCCATCATCTTCTTGATGACCTGGCCGGTCAGATCCTGGAAGTCCTGAGCCATGACGATTTCCAGCAGCTGGGTGCTGGTGGCCTGGGTCTGGGCCGGCACTTCATTTAAGTAGCCGCGCGTGTCGGCCGCAAGTTGCTGGAACTCTTCCACGGTCAACAGATTGGCGTACAGCCGTTCCCAGCGCGAGGACAACTCCAGCGCCTTGCTTTCCAGCTGGTCCTGATACGGTTTGGCCAGATCGGTGGCGTTGAGCACGCGTTCGGCCGAGTTTTCCGTCAGGGTGGCGATATAGGTCAGCCTGTCTTTGGCGTCCGGAATCGCGTCCGCCATTTTTTCCAGAGATTTGTCGTAGCCTAGATCGCGTAGCGCATCATGCATTTTGCGGGTTAACTGACCAATTTGTTCGTACATCGAGGTAGGACTGCCGGCAGTCCCGGTCGGCTGCGGAGCGGCTGCCGCGGCTTCGGGCGCGGCGGCGGCGGGCTCCGGCGCCGGAGGGGCTTCGCTCTGCTGCATCGAAATGCTGTCGAACAGAGCCTCAAGCTCCGGGTTATCCCCGCTTTCCAGGATGTGATTGGACACGGTAAATCCTCCTCAATACTGACGCAGACCGTTTTTTTTCGGCACTCAGGCTGGTTTATTCATGTTCTGGAAGATCTTGCTCATTTTCTCTTCCATGGTGGCGGCAGTGAAAGGCTTCACGATGTAACCGCTGGCTCCGGCCATGGCCGCTTCGATGATGTTTTCGCGCTTGGCTTCCGCGGTGATCATCATGAAGGGCAGGTGTTTGAGCTGGGCGTCGGCGCGGACTGCCTTGAGCAGCTCGATGCCGGTCATATTGGGCATGTTCCAGTCGGAAACGATGAAGTCGAAGTGCTGGGTCTTCAGCTTGTGCAGCGCAACCATGCCGTCTTCGGCTTCGTCGACATTGGTGAATCCTAGCTCTTTCAAAAGGTTGCGCACGATTCTCCGCATGGTGGAGAAGTCGTCTACGACTAGGAAGCGAATATTCTTGTCTGCCATTGAGGTGTGTCCTGATTTATCTGAAATTCATCGAGCCGCATATTGTAGCGACTACCTCTGCAGGAATGGAATCAAAGTTTCGGCCAGCACGCCGGGGTCGAACTTGGCGACGTAGGCGTCCACGCCCACGCTGGAGCCCATCGCGCGGTTGGCGTTGGACGACAGCGAGGAGTGCATCACGACCGGAATGCCGCGGAAACGCTGATCGGACTTGATCAGCTTGGTCAGCACATAGCCGTCCATTTCCGGCATCTCGGCGTCCACGAGGATGATCTTCAGGTGGTCGTGCAGGCACTCGTCCTCGCCGAAATTGCGGTTGGCCAGCGTTTGCAGCCGGTCCCAGGCTTCGCGGCCGTTGGTGGCCTGCTGGAATTTGATGCCCATTTTTTCCAGCACGCCGGTGATTTCCTTGCGGGCGACGACCGAGTCGTCGACGAAGAAGATGTACTGGTCGTTTTCCAGCTGGGCGGTGGGCACGTCGGGCAGGCGTGGTTCGCCGACCACGCTGGCCAGGATCTGCTCCACGTCCAGAATGGACACCAGCTTGCCGTTTTCCAGTTCGGTAATCGCGGTGATCAGGTTCTGATTGGTGCCGCTCGCCGCCATCATGTTTTCCGGCGCGCGCACCTTGTCCCAGTCCACGCGGATGATGCGGTCCACCGAGTCGACCAGGAAGGCCTGGGTGCTCTTGTTGAACTCGGTGACGATCATGGTTTCGTAGCTGCGGGTTTGATCGGCGCCGATGAACTTGCCAAGCGAGATGACCGGGATGATATTGCCGCGCAGCGACAGCACGCCCTCCACGCCAAACGGCATGTTCGGCGTTTTGGTGATGGCGGGGGTCTGCGACACCTCGCGCACTTTGAAAACGTTGATGCCGAAGGTTTCCCGCGTTCCAAGCGAAAACAGCAGAATCTCCATTTTGTTGGAACCCGCCAGCTTGGTTCTGGCGTCAACGGTTGCAAGCAAGGAGGCGTCTGTGGCTGCCATATCTGTCCCTCTCCCTTAATGCTTTTGCTTACTTGATCTTTAGTCTTTGGGTTCCAGATTCAGCATCTGGCGCAGTTTCATCGACAGCTTCTGCGGTTCGAATTTGGCGACGTAGGAATCCACGCCGACCGATTCGCCCAGCTTCTGATTCGAGGAACCGGAAAGGGAGGAGTGCATCAACACCGGAATGCCGTTGAAACGCGGATCGCTCTTGATCATCTTGGTCAGCATATAGCCGTCCATTTCCGGCATTTCCACGTCGGTCAGCACCAGGTGCAGCGAGTCCGACAGCTTCTTGCCGGCCAAATCGGCCTGATTGGCCATCTTCTGCAGCTCTTCCCAGCCGCGCATGCCGTTGATGGCGGAGGTGTACTGGATGTTCATCGCTTCCAGCGTGCGTTCGATCTGCTTGCGCGCCACGGCGGAGTCGTCGGCGAAGAAGATTCGGCGCGGTTCCTTGACCGGCTCGATGCCGAGGAAGGTGTGGCCGTCGTCGATGATGGTGGTTTCCGCCAGCACTTTTTCCACGTCCATCATCATCACCAGCGTGCCGTTGTCCAGTTCGGTCACCGCCGTCACCAGACCTGCCATGCGGTTGGTGATCATTTCCGGCGGCACGCGCATCGCGGACCAGTCCAGACGCAGGATGGTGTCCACCGCCTCCACCAGGAAGCCCTGGGTGTGGGCGTTGTACTCGGTGACGATCATGATTTCCGGCTTGTTGCTGGTGACGACGCCGGTGTATTTGGCCAGGTCGATGACCGGAACCAGCGCGCCGCGCAGGCTGACCATGCCTTCCACCGAGGAGGGCATTTCAGGCGCGGAAGTGATTTCCGGCGTGCGCATGACTTCGCGCACCTTGAACACGTTGATCCCGAAGATTTCCTTGCGCCCCGTGCGCTGATCCTGGCCCAACGAGAACAGCAGGATTTCCAGCTTGTTGGTGCCGGCCAGTTTCGTCCTGGCGTCGATTTTTTTGAGAAGCTCTGACACAGAAACCTCCGCTGCATTCTTTTGAAGTGGCGTACTACTACCCTTTATACGCCAGATATCGGTTTTGCCCGGTTTTTTTTGCTGAGCTGCATGCCAGATAACAGCTTGGCTCAGCGATACCCATTCATTATCATACTGTTTAAGTGGTTTTTACAAATAACTCGCAAGCGATTCGGCATATGGTTTCAAGCCTCAAAGATCAGCAGCAGCTGGAAGCCGCGTTCGAGCAATTCAATGCGGTGTCCGGCCAACTTATTGATGCATATAGACAACTTGAGAGCCAAGTGACAGTTCTCAACGCGCAGCTGGACGAAGCCAATAATCAGCTGCGCAAACAGCGCGATGAGAACGCGATGCTGGCCGAGCGGCTGGGCTTGTTGCTGGAGGCGCTGCCCGCGGGCGTGGTGCAAGTCTCGGCCGAAGGCGCGGTCACCGCGGTGAATCCGGCCGCCAGTCGGATGCTAAATGGTTGTTCTGTAGGCGCTTTATGGCGGGACATGCTGGAGGGGCTGGCGCGCTCGGAGCTGGACGGCACCTATTGCCATCGGCATGGCGAACCGGGTCTGGTGTTGACGATGCAATGCCAGGATCTACCGTCCGTAGGCGAACAGATTGTGCTTATTCACGATGTATCGCGTTTGCATCAATTGACCGGAGAATTGGCCCGCCAGCAGAAGTTGGCGTCCATGGGCGGCATGGCGGCGGCATTGGCGCATCAGCTGCGCACGCCGCTGGCCACGGCGATGCTGTACACGGCGAATCTGAAGCAGGACATCCCGCGGGCGGAGGACCGCGCGCGCTTCGTCGACAAGAGCCTGGCCAGGATGCGGGCGCTGGAGAGCCTGATCCAGAACATGCTGGGTTTCGTCCGCGGCCAGGTGACGACGCTGGAGCCTTTGGAACTGGACGGTTTGCTGGAGGATTTGCGTGCGGTCATGCAACCACAATGTCATGAAAAAGGTGTGCTTTTTGATTGCAATGTGGTGGTGTCATCTGCCATAAAGGTTTTGGTGGACCGCAAAGCGCTGCAGGGGGCCCTGGTGAATCTGCTGGAGAACGCCTGGCATTTTTCAGCGGCCGGCGATGTGGTGCGTCTATCGGTGGAGGAAGGCGAGACGGCCTTGCTGTTTCGGGTGGAGGACTCGGGTCCCGGATTCAACCCGGAGGAGCTGGAGAAGATGTTCGAGCCTTTCTTCACGACCCGCCCGGGCGGCACCGGCCTGGGTTTGGCCATCGTCAAGAAGGTGGTGGACGAGCTGGGCGGGCAAGTGCGTTGTTTCAACAAGGGGGAGGGCGGGGCCTGTTTCGAGCTCAGCCTTCCGATGATGCAATCGTGATGGATGTGCCGTTTATTCAGAAGAAAGCCGAGGACGCCGCATGAGACCCATTGTCAAAGTAGAGGGCAGAGTTGGGAAGATGATCCTGATCGGACAGTTCGACTTCAACCTGCATCGGGAATTCCGTCAGGCCAGCCAGGAGCTGCTGGACAATCCGGAAGTGCAGGAGATCGAGATCGATTTCGACCAGGTGCCGTTTCTGGACAGTTCCGCGCTGGGCATGTTGCTGTTGCTGAAGGAGCGCGCGGCCGGGCAGAAGAAGAGCATGACCTTGATCAATTGTCGCGAAGCGGTGATGCAGGTGTTCGAAATCGCCTGCTTCAACAAGATGTTCACCATTAAGTAAGTTCAAGCATTGGAGCGTCTGTGCGCATCCGGGCCTGGTTGTCCGCTGATGCCGAGGCACGGGTTCGTGGGGATCCTTGGTTGTCGGCGCTGGATTGGTGGTTTTGCGGTGGCGCCGACTTCGCGGTGGGCGGCAAGCAGGATCTTTGGCTGACGAATCTGGCGGACGCTCCCGCCGCGCTGTTCGAGCAGTGGGAGGGCGACAAGCCCTTGTGGGTGTTTTCGTCGGGACGCCCGGCGCCCTGGCTGGCCACGCCCAATATTCATTTCCTGCGCGGCGATTTCGATGCGGACTTGTTACGCAGCCGCCTGCTGGCCTGGCATTGGCAGCAACACGCGCTCTGCCCGTGTTTGTTCGGCGCGGCGGCCTTCGACGTCGTCAACGGCGCCATGTCCCTGTACCGTCCGTCGAAACAGGCGCCGGTCCGCGTGTTTCCCTTGGAGGTCTCGGTCAAGCCGGTGGAGGCGGTGGGCGGCGACGTGGTGCTGCGCGCGGACTTGCCGGAACGGACTTTGCTGATACTGGGCGACGCCTCCGGCCATGGCCAGGGTTCGGCGCTGGACGCCGCGCTGCTGGCGCTGGGCGCGTCGCGGGTGTTGCTGGGGCAGCCGCTGTCCTTGTCGGCGCTGCGGGAGCTCAACGCTTTCATGCATCGCCACGTGGCCGACGGGCGCTACGTCGGCAGCGCCTTGCTGGAGATAGACTGGCGCGTCCGCGAGGTGAGGCTGGTCAACGCCGGCATGCCGGACGTCTTGCTGTTCCTGTCCACCCGGCTTGAGCAGCGTTTTTCCTCCATGTGCAGTCCGCTGGGGCTGCGCGCCGACATCGAGTTGCGGCGGCCGCTGGCGCTGCCCTGGGCCGAGGGCCAGCATTTCCTGGCGCACAGCGACGGCATGGAGGAGTCCGATCTGCCCTATCTGTTGTCGCGTTTGCTGCGCTGGTCCAGCGTTTCGCCGGCCGGCGCGTTGGGCTATGGCCCCTTGCCGTCGATTCCGCTAGGCTTCAGCAGCCCATACAATGACGACATGTCGTCGCTGGCTTTCGCCGTGCCGTCGCCGGCGTCGCCGGCTTGAGGAAGCTTGGCCGCGGGCGTCGGCCCCGCGCGGATTCCGGCTTGAATCGGCGGGCTTTTTAGTTGATCAATCATTAATATCTGCGCAAATTTCAGCGCTTGGGCGAGTTGGCCGTTTCTCCGTGGCGGAACGAGGCGGCGAGTGAGCAAGGTAAAGAATGGGAAGCGCGCGCCGCGTCGGGCGGCTTCCTGATACGGGGATGTTATGCACAAAAAAATACTGACGGTTGACGATTCCGCTTCGATTCGACAGATGGTGTCGTTCACCTTGAAAAGCGCCGGCTACGAGGTGGTGGAGGCCGGGGACGGCAACGCCGGCCTGGCCAAGGCGCAGGGCGGGCAGTTCAATCTGGTGCTGACCGACCAGAACATGCCCGGCATGGACGGCCTGACCTTGATCCGCTCCTTGCGCAAGTTGCCGTCGTATACGACGACGCCCATCCTGATGCTGACCACGGAGTCCAGCGATCAGATGAAGGCGCTCGGCCGCGCGGCCGGCGCCACCGGCTGGCTGGTCAAGCCTTTTGATCCGCAGAAGCTGCTGGATGTGGTCAAGCGCGTGATCGGCTGATTCAGAGCACGGCGAGGAGCGAGTTTTTGGCAATCGACATGTCGCAGTTTCATCAAGTGTTCTTTGATGAGGCGGATGAGCATTTGTCCAGCATGGAGAGCCTGCTGCTGGGCATGGATCAATCCTGTCCGCAGCAGGAGGATTTGCACGCGGTGTTTCGCGCCGCGCATTCGATCAAGGGCGGCGCCGCCACCTTCGGCTTCGCCGACATGGCGGATTTGACCCATGTGCTGGAAGGATTGCTGGACGAGGTGAGGCGCGGCGCGCGCGCCTTGAGTTCGGATCTGGTGGACCTGGTGTTGCGGGCCAAGGACGTGCTGTACGGAATGCTGGCCGCGCACAAGGGCAAGGGCGAGGCCGACGCGGCGCAGGCCGGCGAGCTGAAAGCGCAACTGGAGGCGCTGGCCGCGGCGCCGGCGGAGGCGGCGGCGCGACGGGCTGCGCCGGAGGAAGCGCGGCACTGGACGCTGTATCTGGAAATCGACGTGGTGGACGGCGTAGACATCGACGCCTTGCTGGAGTCGCTGGCCGAGCACGGCGATTTGAGCGTGGTGCAGCGCGGCGAGGAGGCCGACAAGCTGCCCTGGGTGGCGGTGTTCACCTCGCAGCTGGACGCCGCCGAGGTGGCGGAGTCGCTGGCGTTCGCGCTGCCGCAGGAGCGCTTCCGCATCAACGTCGATCACGGCGTGGAGGAGGAAGGCAGCTTCGGCCTGTTTCTCGAGGCGGAGCCGGAACCGGACGCCTCGGTCTGGCTGGAAGGCGACGGATTCGGCCTGTTCGAGCCGCCGCCTGCCGAGGCGGCGAAGCGGGACGAGGCGCTGTCGCCGGCGCAGGAGTCCGACGCCGCCAAACCGGCCGCGCGCGGCGGCGCGCTGAGCGAGAGCTCGATCCGGGTCAATATCGACAAAGTGGACCTGCTGCTCAATCTGGTGGGGGAGTTGGTGATCACCCAGTCCATGCTGACGCAGTCCGGCGCGGGGCTGGACCCGGTGGAGCACGAGCGTCTGCTCGGCGGCATCGGCGCCTTGCAGCGCAACGCGCGGGAATTGCAGGAGGCGGTGATGTCGATCCGGATGACGCCGATCGCCTTCGTGTTCAATCGCTTTCCGCGCGTGGTGCGCGATCTGGCCGGCCGGCTGGGCAAGCGGGTGGAACTGACGATGATGGGCGAGAGCACCGAGCTGGACAAAGGCTTCATCGAGAAGCTGTCCGATCCGCTGACCCATCTGGTGCGCAACAGCCTGGATCACGGCATCGAATCCCCGGAAGCGCGGCAGGCGGGCGGCAAGGACCCGGTGGGGCGTCTGACGCTGCGGGCCTTTCATCAGGGCAGCAATATCGTCATCGAAGTCAGCGATGATGGCGCCGGCCTGAACCGGGAGCGCATCCTGGCCAAGGCGCGGCAAGGCGGTTTGGCGGCGCCGGATTCGCTCAGCGACGCCGAGGTGTGGAACCTGATTTTCGAGGCCGGCTTCTCCACCGCCGCCGAGGTGACCGAAGTGTCCGGCCGCGGCGTGGGCATGGACGTGGTCAAGCGCAATATCCAGAGCATGGGCGGCCGCGTGGAAATCGACTCCATGGCCGACATCGGCACCACCATCAGCATCCATTTGCCGCTGACGCTGGCGATCATGGACGGCATGTCGGTGCGCATCGGCGCGGAAACCTATGTGATGCCCTTGGGCGCGGTATTGGAGTCGCTGCAGCCGGCGCCGGACGACATCAAGACGGTGGCCGCCCGCGGCATGGTGGTGGGCATTCGCGGCGAATACCTGCCGATTGTGCCGCTGGGCCGTTTTTTCTCCATTCCGGAAGCGAAGCAGGCGCCGAGCGAGGCGATCCTGGTGATCGTGGAGGCCGGCAACAGCCAGCTGGCGCTGCTGGTGGACGATCTGATCGGCCAGCAGCAGTTCGTGGTGAAAAACCTGGAAACGAATTACCGCAAGGTGGACGGCATTTCCGGCGCCACGATTCTGGGCGACGGCCAGGTGGCCTTGATCCTGGACATCGCCGCGATTGCGCGGCACAACCAGCGGATGGCGCTGGACGCATGAAACAACAAGGAAAAGAAATGGTGGCGGAACGGGACGGCCCGGGGCTGGCGCAAAGACGCTCGGGCAATGAGCTGCTGGTGTTCACGCTGGGAGCGGAAGAATACGGCATCGATATTCTGAAGGTGCAGGAAATCCGCGGCTACGACGCGGTGACCCGCATCGCCAACGCGCCGGACTTCATCAAGGGCGTGGTCAATCTGCGCGGCCACATCGTGCCCATCGTGGATTTGCGCTTGAAGTTCGGCATCGGGGCGCCGGTGTACAACGAGTTCACCGTGGTGATCGTGCTGAACGTGTGTGGGCGGGTGATCGGCGCGGTGGTGGACGGGGTGTCGGACGTGATTCAGCTGGAGCGGGAAGCGCTTCGCGCCGCGCCGGAGTTTGGCGCGGCGGTGGACACCGCCTATATCGAAGGACTGGGCACGCTGGACGAGCGCATGATCATCGTGGTCGATATCGAGCGTTTGATGGGCAGCGAGGAAATGGCGTTGACTGACGCCGCGGGCCGGGCGTAAGCGTGTTTTAGGGGCGAAGAATGAACAATATGAAAGTGATCCATAGACTGGTGCTGGGCTTCGGTCTGCTGATCCTGCTGCTGGCGGTGGCGATGTCGCTGGCGGTCAGGCAGTTGCAGGGGCTGGCCGGCGATCTGGTCAATATCTCCGGCGTGCATATTCCTCAGGTCAGCGCCGCGCACAAGATCGCCGCCAATGTCGATCTGGCGTCGCGGGACGTGCGCAACCTGTTGTTGACCAAGGACGCTCAGCTGGTCAAGGAATTCAACCAGCAGATCGACGACAGCCTGGCCAATCTGACGCAGCGGATGACGGCGCTGGAGCCGAACGTCGGCAGCGCCGGCCGGCCGCTGTTCGAGGCGATGCGTTCCGACGAGGCCAATTACCGTTCCGAGCTGAACGTGTTTAGGCGCATGCAGGCGCAGGGCCGCGACGTGCAGGCCCGCGACTACCTGTTCGTCACCCTGCGCGACACCCAACTCAAGTACATGGCCTCGATCGACCGCTACATCGCGTTTGAAGAAGGGCTGATGCGCAAGGCGGGCCAGGACGCCAGCGACGACTCCCGGCAGGCCTACAAGCTGTTGTTCGCGTTCACCCTGCTGGCGCTGGTCATAGGCATAGGCTTCGGCACCTTCATCATCCGCTCCTTGATGCGCCAGTTGGGCGGCGAGCCGGCGGAACTGGTCAAGGTGATGCGAGAGCTGACCGAGGGCCAGGTGCGCTCCGAGATCAAGGTCAAGCCGGGCGACAAGCACAGCCTGTTCGCGTCGATGAGCTTGCTGGCGGAGAAGGCGATCGAGAACATCCGGGTGCGCAACGCGCTGGACAACGCCTCCACCAATGTGATGATCGCCGACAACGATCGCAACATCATCTACACCAATCACAGCGTACTGGAGATGATGCGCCGCGCCGAGGCTGATCTGCGCAAGGCCTTGCCCAATTTCGACGCGCGCGCCTTGCTGGGCGGCAATATGGACGTGTTCCACAGCAATCCGGCGCATCAGCGCGACTTGTTGGCCAATCTGCGGTCCACCTATCGCGCGCAGATCACCATCGGCGAGCGCATTTTCGGCCTGGTGGCCAATCCGGTGTTCGGCACCGACGGCTCCCGGCTGGGCACGGTGGTGGAATGGAAGGACCGCACCGGGGAGGTGGAGATAGAGAAAGAGGTGGCCAGCATCATCTCCGCGGCCGCGGCCGGCGATTTCGACCGCCGCATCAATCTGGAAGGCAAGGACGGCTTTTTCCGTCAGCTGGGCGAAAGCGTCAACCAGCTGCTGGCGGTGACCAGCCAGGGCCTGGGCGACATCGCCACCGTGCTGGCGGCGCTGGCCAAGGGCGATCTCACGCACGCGATCAAGGGCGATTACCAGGGCCTATTCAGCCAGTTGCAGAACGACACCAACACCACGGTGGAGCGCCTGAAGGAGATCGTGTCCAATATCAAGGAATCCACCGACGCGATCAACACCGCCGCGCGCGAGATCGCCTCCGGCAACGCCAATCTGTCCAGCCGCACCGAGCAGCAAGCGGCCAGCCTGGAGGAAACCGCCTCCAGCATGGAGGAAATCACCAGTACGGTGCGGCAGAACGCCGAAAACGCCAAGAAGGCGAACACCCTGGCCACCGGCGCCTCCGACATCGCCGCGCGCGGCGGCAAGGTGGTGGGCGACGTGGTGGCCACCATGAACGAGATCAACGACAGCGCGCGCAAGATCGTCGACATCATCAGCGTGATTGACGGCATCGCCTTCCAGACCAATATCCTGGCGCTCAACGCCGCGGTGGAGGCGGCGCGGGCCGGCGAGCAGGGACGGGGCTTCGCCGTGGTGGCCAGCGAGGTGCGCAATCTGGCGCAGCGCTCCGCCGCCGCCGCCAAGGAGATCAAGGGATTGATCGGCAACTCGGTGGCCAAGGTCGAATCCGGCTCCAAGCTGGTGGACGAGGCCGGCAGCACCATGGACGAGATCGTGATTTCCATCCGCCGCGTCGCCGACATCATGAGCGACATTTCCGCCGCGTCGATCGAGCAAAGCTCGGGCATCGAGCAGGTCAACCTGGCGGTGACGCAGATGGACGAGAACACCCAGAAGAACGCCGCGCTGGTGGAACAGGCGGCCGCGGCGGCGGAGTCGCTGGAAGAGCAGGCGCGCTATCTGGACGACGCGGTGCAGGTGTTCAAGCTGGGCGAGCACGGCCAGCGCCCGCGGCCGGCGCCGGCGCTGGCGCGCGCCGCGCCCGCGGCGGAGCACGTCGCGCACGCCGTCGGCGTCAAGACCGCGCCGCCCAAGCCGGCCGGCAAGATCGTGGTGCCGGAACGGCTGCGGCCGCAGGTGGACCTGAGCGACGGCGAGTGGGAGGAGTTTTGACGCGGCCTGGGCCGGACGCGGCGCCTAGGGGGCCGCGTTGACGGGGCTGGAGTTGGACCTCAAGTTCACGCCCGAGGATTTCCGCCGCATCCGCGACATGGTGTATCGGCGAGTCGGCATCGCCCTCAACGACAGCAAGACCCATATGGCGTACGCGCGGCTGGCCAAGCGGGTGCGCTCGCTGGGCTTGAAAAGCTTCGCCGAGTACCTGGACCGGCTGGATCGCGACGAACTGTCGGACGAGTGGCAGAACTTCGTCAACGCGCTGACCACCAATCTGACCTCGTTTTTTCGGGAGCCGCATCATTTCGGCATGTTGCGCGCGCATGCCGAGCGCTGGAAAAAACGCGGCCGGCCGTATCGGGTGTGGAGCGCGGCGTCTTCGACGGGGGAGGAGCCTTACTCCATCGCCATGACCATGGCGGAACTGGCCGAGTCCTTGCGGCCCTTCCCCTGCGAGTTGCTGGCGTCCGACATCGACACCCATGTGCTGCAGCAGGCGATGCGCGGCGTGTATCTGCGCGAGCGCGTCAGCCAGTTGCCGGAGCCGCAGCTGCGCCGCTTCTTCGACAAGGGCGTGGGCGCCAATGACGGCAAGGTGAGGCTGAAGAAGCGCTTGCGCGAGGCGGTGACGTTTTTCCAGATGAATCTGGTGGCGGAGGAATGGCCGCCGCTAGGGGAGTTCGACGTCATTTTCTGCCGCAATGTGCTGATCTATTTTGATAAGCCGACGCAGGCGGCCATACTCAATCATATGGCGCGGCACCTGGCTCCCGACGGCTTGCTGTTGCTCGGGCATTCGGAAAACATCCTGCACCTGAGCGACGCCTTCGTCCCCTGCGGCAAGACCAGTTACCGGCTGGCCTAGTTCACGCCTGCTTTGCGTGAGGCCGCCGCGGCGCGTGTTTGTGAGCCTTGTTTATCGATCCGGGAGCGTGGATGGCGCTTGAAAAGAAAATTCGGGTGATCGTGGTGGACGATTCGGCCCTGATCCGCAATCTGCTGACCTCCATCATCGACGAAGCGCCGGACATGGAAGTGGTGGCCACCGCTTCCGATCCGCTGATCGCGCGCGAGCGCATCCGCGCGCTGGACCCGGACGTGATCACGCTGGACGTTGAAATGCCGCGCATGGACGGCCTGGAGTTTCTGCGCCGGCTGATGCGGCTGCGTCCGACGCCGGTGTTGATGATCTCCTCGCTGACCCAGCAAGGCTCGGAGGCGACGCTGACGGCGCTGGAGCTGGGCGCCATCGACTTCCTGTCCAAGCCGGCGCACGATATCGCCAGGCGCATGGGCGATTACGCCGACGAGATCCGCGACAAGATCCGCGCCGCCGCCGCGGCCAAGGTGCGGGCGCCGCATCGTTTTCATCGCGCCGCCGAGGCGAGTCCGCCGCCGCCGCTGCCGGGGGGCGCTCAGCAGGCGATGCTGTTCGTCGGCGCCTCCACCGGCGGCACCGAGGCGATCCGGGCCCTGCTCAGCGGTTTGCCGGCGACATGCCCGCCCATCCTAGTGGTGCAGCACATGCCCGAGCATTTCACCGCCAGCTTCGCCGCGCGTTTGAACGCGAGCTGTCCGATGCGGGTGAAGGAGGCCGAGGCGGGCGAGCCGGTGCGGCAGGGCGTGGCCTACATCGCGCCGGGCGATTGGCATATGCGGGTGCAGGCCGCCGCGGATGGCTTCCGCATCGAGCTGGAGCAGTGCGACAAGGTGAACCGGCACCGGCCGTCGGTGGACGTGCTGTTCGACTCCGCCGCGCGCTGCCTGGGCAAGCGCGCCGTCGGCGTGATCCTGACCGGAATGGGGCGGGACGGGGCGGACGGCCTGCGCAAGATGCGCGACGCCGGCGCGGTCACTTTCGGCCAGAACGAAGCCAGTTGCGTGGTGTACGGCATGCCGCGCGAGGCGATGAAGGCCGGCGGGGTGCAACAGGAGTGGCCGCTGGAAGCGCTGTCCTCCAAAATCATGGCCTGCCTGTACGGCAAGGCGGAAAAGGCGATGTTATGAAGAACGGCGCGGTGCATTTCAGCAGCCATTCCTATTTCGACAAGCATTTTCAAAGCCCGGCGGTGAAAGTGTTTCCCGGCGGCTTCTACGTCACCAGCCAGCCTCAGCTCTTGGTGACGCTGCTGGGTTCCTGCGTGGCGGTGTGCATGCTGGACCGGGCGGCCAATGTGGCCGGGATGAACCATTTCCTGCTGCCCGAGGGCAGCATCGAGGTGGGCGAGGGCGCGTCCGCCGCGCGTTTCGGCGTGCATGCGATGGAGTTGATGATCACCGAGATGCAAAAGCTGGGCGCGATGCGCCACCGGATGGAGGCCAAGGTGTTCGGCGGCGGCAATGTGCTGGAGGGCATGTCGGTGATGAACGTCGGCGAGCGCAATCGCCGCTTCATCCACGGCTATCTGGACGCGGAGAGGATCCCCATCCTGGCCGAAGACCTGCTGGGCGACTGCGCGCGCAAAGTGTATTTCTTCACCGACAGCGGCAAGGTGCTGGTCAAGAAGCTTAAGCGCAGCCGCAGCCTGATCAGCGAGGAAAACCGCTATCGCGAGCAGGTGATGCGGCCGGAGGGGGCCGGCAAGTCCGGGGATATCGAGCTGTTTATCTGACGGCTCACGACGCGCGGCAGATTGTGAGCGGGTTCTCAGCGCTCCAGGTGCTGCAGCTTGCCTTCGACCTCCGCCCAGTCCGCGTGATCCGGCAGCGGATCCTTCTTCTCGGTGATGGTGGGCCAGAGCCGGGACAGCTCGGCGTTGAGCGCGACGAAGCCTTCTTGTCCGGACGGCACGTCGTCTTCCGCGTAGATCGCGTTCACCGGGCATTCTGCCACGCACAGCGTGCAGTCTATGCACTCCTCGGGGTCGATCGCCAGGAAATTGGGGCCTTCGTGAAAGCAGTCCACCGGGCAGACATCGACGCAATCGGTGTATTTGCATTTGATGCAGGCATCGGTTACAACGTAGGCCATGTTCGGCTCCTTGGTCGTCGAAAGTCGGCGGCGCCGTTTGGCGCGGCGGCGGGGCGAGGATTTGAGCGTATCAGTCAATATTATTAGCCAGAAATTCCCTTCACAACGCATCGCCGCCGTAAATTTCCTATCCCTCATGAACGCTTCTCCCTATCGCGGGCGCTTCGCCCCCAGCCCCACCGGCCTGTTGCACGCCGGCTCCCTATGCACCGCCGTCGGCAGTTATCTGGAGGCGCGCGCGCGCGGCGGCGAGTGGCTGCTGCGGATGGAGGACCTGGACCCGCCGCGCGAGGTGGCCGGCGCCGCCGACGCCATCCTGCGCACGCTGGAAGCCTACGGCTTCGAATGGGACGGCGAAGTGGCGTACCAAAGCCGCCGCCACGACTTGTACCGGCACGCGCTGGAGCGGCTGATCGCCGCCGGCCACGCTTATCCGTGCAATTGCACGCGCAAGGAGATCGCCGAAACCTCGCTGCGCGGCCTGGACGGCTACGTGTATTCCGGCCATTGCCGGCAGCGGCGTCCGGAAGAGGGCGGCCGCGCCTGGCGGCTGCGGGTGGCGCCCGGCGACACCGTGGTGGAGGACCGCCTGCAGGGACCGTACCGGCAGAATCTGGCGACGGACATCGGCGACTTCGTCTTGCTGCGCGCTGACGGTTATTGGGCGTATCAATTGGCGGTGGTGGTGGACGACGCCGAGCAAGGGGTGAACGATGTGGTGCGCGGCGCCGACCTGCTGGTGTCCACGCCGCGCCAGCTCGCGGTGCAGCGGGCGCTGGGCGTGGCCGCGCCCGCTTATTGCCATCTGCCGGTGCTGGTCAACGCCGCGGGGGAGAAGCTGTCCAAGCAGACGCTGGCGCCGGCGGTGGCGGCGGAGGACGCCGCCGCGGCGCTGCGCCTGGCCTTGGGCCGCTTGGGACACGCGCCGCCGGAGGAGTGCGGCGGCCTGGCCGAGTTGTGGCAGTGGGCGCGCGCGCACTGGTCGCTGGCGCGGGTGCCGGCCGGACCGGTGGTCGTCGGCTGAATTGCGCTGTTTTATGCCAAAATTATGCGTTTGACGTCTTTTTTTCCATCCCGGCTGGCCTATATTGGCATCTGCGCACGCGCTTGTTGCGCATCATCGGCCGCGGCAAACGGGCCGCCATCGCCTTCCCGTTGACATGCGGAAAATGCGACATGTTTTTATGTCGAATTTGTGTTCTAATGCCGCCTTTTTTTCATGCGCGCGCACTGGCGCAAAGTCCCGCTTCAGTTGACTCCGGTCAAGCGGTCTGAAGAAAGCATGCCCGGCTTGCGAGCGTCGCCCTCTATCATGGGCGCTTTTTCAGCCGCATCAGTCTGAATGCGAACGGAATCGGCCAAGCCCGTTCCGCCGGCGCCATCGCATGATCGTAGAAACACGCGCGCGCGGCGCGCTCGTCAATCGGCAGGGCCGATGGAGACCAAGCCTTGAGCAATACCAATTTAGACAGCAAGCCCAAGACCCGGGCGCTGGGCGTATGGATGTGCACCGCCCTGGTGGTGGGCAATATGATCGGTTCCGGCGTGTTCCTGCTGCCGGCGTCGCTGGCGCCGTTCGGCGGCGTGTCGATGATAGGCTGGCTGCTCACCGCCGCCGGCGCGATCTGCCTGGCCTTGGTGTTCGCGCGGCTGGCGTCCATCCTGCCCAAGGAGGGCGGCCCGTACGCTTACATCCATGAGGCTTTCGGCGGCTTTGCCGGTTTCTGGATCGCCTGGGGCTACTGGATCGCGCTGTGGGCCGGCAACGCGGCGCTGGCGGTGGCCGCCACCAGTTATATGCAGGTCTTCGTTCCGGCGCTGGGGCACAATAATCTGCTGGCCGGCGTGTTCGCCATCAGCCTGATCTGGATCGTCACCTGGATCAACAGCCGCGGCGCGCGCAGCTCCGGCCTGGTGGCGGTGACGACCACCTTGCTGAAGCTGCTGCCGCTGGCCGCCGTCACTTTCTTCGGCTTTTTCCACCTGCAGCCGGACAATATCGTGTTCAATCCCCACGACAAGCCCCTGCTCAGCTCGGTGTCCGCCACCATGGCGCTGACCTTGTGGGCCTTCCTGGGTCTGGAGTCGGCGTCGGTGCCGGCCGGCGACGTGATCGCGCCGGAAAAAACCATTCCGCGCGCCACGGTGCTGGGCACCCTGATCGCCACCGTGCTCTACATTCTGTCCACGGTGGCCTTGATGGGCTTGATGCCGCCGGCGCTGCTGGCCGCCTCCCAGGCGCCGTTCGCCGACGCCGCCAGGCTGATGTGGGGCGATTGGGGCTATTACCTGGTGGGCTTCGGCGCCATCGTTTCCTGCTTCGGCGCGCTCAACGGCTGGAGCCTGATGCAGGCGCACGTGCCGGCCGCCGCCGCGCACGACGGCTTGTTCCCGCGTCGCTTCGCCCAGATGAACCGCGAAGGCGTGCCCATTTTCGGCCTGCTGCTGTCCAGCGGGCTGGTGACGGTGCTGATGGCGATGAAGTACGCCGGCGGCGACGGCGGCGTCAAGATTTTCGAGTTCATCATTCTGCTGGCCACCGCCACCACCTTGCTGCCTTACGCCTTTTGTTCGATGGCGCTGCTGGCCATCATGTTGATGCGGCCCCAGCAGTTCCAGCGCAAGGACTACCTGGCGCCCTTGTGCTTCGCCGGCGTGGGCTTCGCCTATTCGGTGTGGGCCTTGTACGGGTCCGGCGCCGACATCGTGATGTGGGGCATGATTTTGCTGCTGCTGGGTCTGCCGGTCTATGTCTGGCAGGTGAAGGAGCGTTACGCCGATCCCTCGTGAACCTGCGGCGATCCGGAATCCAACACGCGGCTCAGGCCGCGTTTTCTTTGGGCGCAAGGCTGTCGTCATGGCGAAATGGGCTTGCCTATGCCGCCGGCTGGTGGCCTACTAGGGCGCTTTGGTTTCAGACTGGGAGTTGTCATGAGGATTGCCGCCGCCGATAGCCTGCTTGTCGCCATCGATTTCGCTTATCCGACGCCGGACGCGCGGACGCTGGAGCGGATGCGGGCGGAAAGCCAGCCTTGCGCGCTGGAGCGCGCGGACGGTTTGTTTCCGGAAAACAGCTATTACCGCGCCGGCCGCAAAGGCTGCGCCGCAGGGATGTCGGCGCGGGCCTTCGTCGCGCGCCGCTTGCGCGAGGCGGCGGCGCGGCTGGCGCCGGAGTACGGCCTGTTGCTGTTCGACGCCTACCGCAGCCGCGAGACCCAGGCCGATCTGTTTCAGATGGTGTTGGATGATGTGCGCGCCGCGCATCCGGACTGGGACGCGGCGGCGGTGGAGCGGCAGGCGCGCTTGTTCGCCGCCCACCCGGACGACACCGCCCGCTTCGCGGTGTTGCCGCACAACTCCGGCGGCGCGATCGATCTGGCCATCTGCCGGCGGGACAGCGGCGAGATCTGCGATTTCGGCACCGGCTTCGACGCGGCGGAGCCGGCGTCGCGCACCGACTTCTTCGAGGCGCCGCACGATCCGGCGCAGGGCTTTTCGTCCGAACGCTGGCTGACGGCGCGCCACAATCGCCGCGTCTTGTTCAATCTGATGAAGCAGGCCGGTTTCAGCAATTACGCCGAGGAATGGTGGCATTACGATCTGGGCGACTGCCTGTGGGGCCAGGCGCTGGGCGTGGACTGGATCTATCCGTCGATGGAGGCCGAGCCGGCCTGATCGAGATGGCCGCCGCGCCGGCGCGGCGGCCCATCGTCAAGCCTTAGCCTGCCAGCGCCTTCAGCCAGACCAGCGCGGCGCTGGCGCCCGCGTCGGGCACGCCCAGCGCCCGCTCGCCCAGATAGCTGGCCCGGCCCAGGCGCGGGCGCATGGCGGCGGTGGCGGCGCAACCGCGCTCGGCCGCCTCCAGCGCCGAGCGCCAGGCCGAGGCGGGGTCCTGGCCGGCGTCCAGCGCAGAGGCGAAGGCGTCGGCGGCCGGGGACAAGGCGTCCAGCATGGTGCGGTCGCCCAGCTGAGCGCCGCCCAGTTCCGCGATGGCGGCGACGCCGTCCTGGAAGGCGGCGGCCCAGTCGCGCGGGCCGGGAGCGCTCGCCGCGTCCAAGCGCCGAGCCGCGCGCAGCAAGGCGGTGGAGTAGAACGGGCCGGAGCTGCCGGCAATGGCCTGGCGCAAGGCCTGGCCGACCGCGCGCAGCGCCGTGGCGGGCTCGCTCCAGGCGCTGTCCGGCAAGGCCCGGATCGCCGCCGCGCCGCGCTGCATGCTGACGCCCAGATCGCCGTCGCCGGCGGCGCCGTCGAGCTCGGTCAGCAGGGCTTCGGCGGCGTCCAGCGCGTCGGCCGCGGCCCAAGCCGCGGCGCGCAGCCTGGGGTCGGCCTTGGCGGAGGAGGGGGCCGTTTCGGCGCGCGGCGGCGCCGGCCGCAGCTGGCGTTGCGCCGGCAGGCGGCCGGAGCCGGGCCAGGCCGGAGCCTGGGTGGCTTGATCCAGCCAGCTGAGGCGCTGCTCGTCCAGCGCCAGCAGCGACAGCGAGCAGCCGGGCATTTCCAGCGCGGTCATGAAATTGCCGCTCCACAGCCGTTCCACTCGCAAGCCGCGCTGCCGCGCCGAGGCCAGCGCGCTGCGCGCCACGATGGCCAGCTCCATCGGCGGGGTGCCGCCCAGGCCGTTGACCAGCATCGCCACCCGCTGGCCGGGCCGCCAATCCCTATCCTGGACAATGGCGTCTAGCAGCGTCGCGCACAAGGCGTCGGCGGATTGGCGCGGCGCGCGGCGCACGCCGGCTTCGCCGTGGATGCCCAGGCCCAGCTCGATTTCGTCCTCGTCCAGTTGAAAGCCGGGGCGGCCTGTGGCCGGCACCGTGCAGGCGCCCAGCGCTACGCCCATGGTGGCCACCTGTTCCGCCGCCCGTCGCGCGGCGGCTGCGACTTCGGCGAGGCCGGCGCCGGCGGCGGCCGCCGCGCCGGCGATCTTGTGCACCAGCACCGTGCCGGCGATGCCGCGGCGGCGCGCCGGCTCCACGGTGTCGCGCAGCGCCACGTCGTCGGCCACCACCACGCTGTCGACGGCGATGCCCTCGGCGCGGGCCAGCTCCGCCGCCAGGCCGAAATTCAGCCGGTCGCCGGTGTAATTCTTGATGATCAGCAACACGCCCCGGGGGCCGGCGACGGCGCGGATCGCCGCCAGCACGGTGTCTACGCTGGGCGAGGTGAACACATCGCCCACCGCGGCGGCGTCCAGCATGCCGTGGCCGATATAGCCGGCGTGGGCCGGCTCGTGGCCGCTGCCGCCGCCGGAGATCAGCGCCACCTTGTCGCGCAGGCCGCCGGCCGGCAGGTCCGCCCGCAGCAAGACGTTTTCCTCTTCCAGCAGCGCCAGGCCGGGCAGGGTGTCGGCCAGACCTTCCAGCATCTCCCGCGCCACATGGCGCGGATCGTTGATCAGTTTTCGCATCGCGGCTTCCTTTCCATATCGGATAGAGATCGTGCTTGGTCAAGACGGATGTCATCTTACGATCAGCGCCGGCCGGACGGGGAGTTTGTCGATGGGATGATCGATAAAGAAGCAAAATATGTTCGTAATCGCTCTGAAACGAAGCAATGTCAGTTCAATGTTTTGCGGTTTCGAATATTTCAAGTCTTTGTTTAAGTTGAAGATAAACACGGCTTGCCAAGCCCCGGCCCAGCAACCATAATCTGGCTCGTCATGCAGGAGAGAGTGGCCGCCCGCGCCACCGCCGAAGGCGCAAGCGCACCCGCAATCGCTCAGGCAAAAGGACTGCATCATCGGACTGGCCGCAGCCAGTTCGCCGAATCTGGAGAGCGGCATCCGCGGATGCCCACCGAAGGGGCTAACGGCCGCAAGGCCGGAAAATCTCAGGTGCAGGGACAGAGGGGTGTAGGGAATAGAGCAACACTACACGCTTTTGCTAAGGACGCACCGATGACGGCCCCGAAACGCACCCCCCTGTTTGACTCCCACATCGCCGCCGGCGCCAAGATGGTCGATTTCGCCGGCTGGGAAATGCCCATTCACTACGGCTCCCAGCTCAAGGAACATGAAATCGTGCGCAGCGACGCCGGCATGTTCGACGTTTCCCACATGACGGTGCTGGACATCAGCGGCCCGGACGCCAAGGTCTGGCTGCAGCGCCTGATCGCCAACGACGTGGCCAAGCTAGGCTTCGAAGGCAAGGCGCTGTATTCCGGCATGCTCACCCCCGACGGCACCGTGGTGGACGATCTGATCGTCTACCTGACTTCCTACGGCTACCGCATGGTGGTCAACGCCGGCACCACCGACAAAGACCTGGCCTGGATGGAAGGGCGCAAGGCGGACTTCGACGTGGACATCAAAGTGCGCCGCGATCTGTCCATCCTGGCGGTGCAAGGCCCGCAAGCCATCGCCAAGGTCTGTGCGGTCAAGCCCGAGCTCGCCTCCGTCATCCAGGCCTTGAAGCCGTTCCAGGGCCAGCCCGTCGGCGACTGGTTCTACGCCCGCACCGGCTACACCGGCGAGGACGGCCTGGAAGTGATGCTGCCCGGCCTTGAGGCCGCGGCCTTCTTCCAGCAATTGCAGGCCGCCGGCGTCGCCCCCATCGGTTTGGGCGCGCGCGACACCCTGCGCCTGGAGGCCGGCATGAATCTTTACGGCCACGACATGGACGAAACCGTGTCTCCGCTGGAAGCCGGCATGGGCTGGACCATAGCCTGGGAGCCGGCCGAGCGCGACTTCATCGGCCGCAAGGCGCTGGAGGCGCAGAAAGCCGCCGGCGTGAAGAGCAAGCAGGTGGGCTTGGTGCTGGAAGGGCGCGGCGTGCTGCGCGAAGGCCTGAAGGTGGTGGTGGACGGCGTAGGCGAAGGCGTGATCACCAGCGGCACCTTCTCGCCCACCCTCAAGCACTCCATCGCGATCGCGCGCGTGCCGGCGGGCACCGGCGACAAGGCGCTGGTGGACCTGCGCGGCACCCTGACCGAGGTGCGCGTGGTCAAGATGCCCTTTGTGCGCAACGGCAAGAAAGTTTTCGCCTGAGCCGATTGGCCTGGCAGGCCGCGCGACGCGGCCGGGAATATCGTTAAGACCTGGATTTGACTGGAGACACTCATGAGCAACATCCCCGCCGAACTCAAATACGTTGAAAGCCACGAATGGCTGCGCCTGGAAGCCGACGGCTCCGTGACCGTGGGCATTACCGAGCACGCGCAAGAACTGCTGGGCGACATCGTGTTCGTCGAACTGCCGAAAGTGGGCGCCAAGCTGGCCAAGGAAGAGCAGGCCGGCGTGGTGGAATCGGTGAAGGCCGCTTCCGACATCTACTGTCCGATCGCCGGCGAAGTGCTGGCCGTCAACGAGGAGCT
Organism: Chromobacterium sp. LK11; assembly: GCF_001043705.1. Taxonomy (NCBI): domain Bacteria; kingdom Pseudomonadati; phylum Pseudomonadota; class Betaproteobacteria; order Neisseriales; family Chromobacteriaceae; genus Chromobacterium; species Chromobacterium sp. LK11. The sequence goes on along the minus strand of NZ_LDUR01000027.1, from coordinate 78,287 downwards.
GGAGGCCGCGCCGGACCTGGCCAATAGCGAGCCTTACGGCGCCGGCTGGTTCTTCAAGATCAAGCCGGTCGATCCGGCGGACTTGGACGCCCTGATGGACGCCGCCGCCTACGCCAAGGAAATTGGCGCCTGATGGTGAAAACCGCCTCGCAGCCCTAATCGGCAGCGAGGCGTTTTTTTCGCCCGGATATCCAGCAACACCCGATTGGCCGCGCAAGCCGCGGCGCGGACGGCAAGCATAGAAGGTCCCGTACTCATGTCTCTCTCCGAACTGTTCAACCGCAAAGAATTCCTCTCCCGCCACATCGGCCCGTCCGACGCCGAGCGCGAGCAAATGCTGGCCGCCGTCGGCGTGGCCTCCATCGACGAGCTGGTGGCGCAGACGCTGCCGGCCGACATCCGTCTGAACCGCAAGCTGGAGCTGCCGGACCCGATGCCGGAAGCCGAGGCGCTGGCCGCGCTGAAGGCCGTCGCCGCCAAGAACGTGGTCAACAAATCCTTCATCGGCCAGGGCTACTACCCGGTGCTGACCCCGACGGTAATCCTGCGCAATCTGTTGGAAAATCCGGGCTGGTACACCGCTTACACCCCGTACCAGGCCGAGATCGCCCAGGGCCGTCTCGAAGCCTTGCTGAACTTCCAGCAGATGGTGATCGATCTGACCGGCCTGGAGCTGGCCAACGCCTCCCTGCTGGACGAGGCCACCGCCGCCGCCGAGGCGATGGCGATGGCGCGCCGGGTGTCCAAGGCCAAGTCCGGCCAGTTCTTCGTCGACAGCCGCGTGCTGCCGCAAACCCTGGACGTGATGCGCACCCGCGCCAAGTATTTCGGCTTCGAGCTGGTGCTGGGCCACCCGGAAGAAGCGGGCAAGGGCGAATACTTCGGCGCCTTGTTCCAGTATCCGGGCGAAGCCGGCGACCTGATCGATCTGACCCCGCACATCGCCGCGGTCAAGGCCAAGGGCGCGGTGGCGGTGGTGGCCGCCGACATCATGGCGCTGGTGGCTTTGAAGTCGCCGGGCGAGATGGGCGCGGACGTGGCCATCGGCAACACCCAGCGTTTCGGCGTGCCTATGGGCTTCGGCGGCCCGCACGCCGCCTATTTCGCGTTCAAGGACGAGATGAAGCGCTCGGCGCCGGGCCGCATCATCGGCGTGTCGGTCGACGCCAAGGGCAAGACCGCGCTGCGCATGGCGCTGCAGACCCGCGAGCAGCACATCCGCCGCGAAAAGGCCAACTCCAATATCTGCACCAGCCAGGTGCTGCTGGCCAATATCGCCGGCATGTACGCGGTCTACCACGGCCCGGAAGGCGTCAAGCGCATCGCCGCCCGCATCCACCGGCTGGCCGCCATTTTCGCGTACGCGGTCAAGGCCGCCGGCGGCAAGCTGGTGTTCGACCGCTTCTTCGACACGGTGCAAGTTGACGCGCCCAAGGCCGACGCGGTGTATCAGGCGGCGCTGGCCGCCGGCTACAATCTGCGCCGCGCCGGCGGCAATGTGCTGGGCGTGGCCTTCCACGAGGCGGCCAGCGAGGCCGATCTGGAGCGCCTGATCGAAATCTTCACCGGCAAGAGCGCCGACATCGCCGCGCTGGACGCCGCGGCCGCCGACGCGATCCCGGCCGGCTTGAAGCGCGAATCCGCCTTCATGAGCCATCCGGTGTTCAACACCCACCATAGCGAGCACGAGATGCTGCGCTATATGAAAAAGCTGGAAAGCCGCGACCTGGCGATGAATCATTCGATGATCTCGCTGGGCAGCTGCACGATGAAGTTGAACGCCACCAGCGAAATGATCCCGATCACCTGGCCGGAATTCGCCAATATGCATCCGTTCGCGCCGCGCGAACAGACGGTGGGCTATCTGGAAATGATCGCCGGCCTGGAAACCCAGCTGCGCGCGATCACCGGCTTCGACATCATTTCGATGCAGCCCAACTCCGGCGCCCAGGGCGAATACGCCGGCCTGCTGGCGATCAGCCGCTACCACGAGTCGCGCGGCGACGGCCAGCGCAATATCTGCCTGATTCCGCGCTCCGCCCACGGCACCAACCCGGCCACCGCGCAGATGATGAATATGCAGGTGGTGGTGGTGGACTGCGACGAGGCCGGCAACGTCGACGTCGCCGATCTGAAGGCCAAGGCCGAGCAGCATTCGGCGCAGCTGGCGGCGCTGATGATCACCTATCCGTCCACCCACGGCGTGTTCGAGCAGCCTATCCGCGAAATCTGCGCGATCATCCATCAGCACGGCGGCCAGGTGTATATGGACGGCGCCAACCTCAACGCCCAGGTGGGCTTGTGCCGTCCGGCCGACATCGGCGCCGACGTGTCGCACATGAACCTGCACAAGACCTTCTGCATCCCGCACGGCGGCGGCGGCCCGGGCATGGGGCCGATCGGCCTGAAAGCGCATCTGGCGCCGTTCATCGCCAACCACGTGGTGGCTTCGGTGCCCACCGCCCAGCCGGGCCAGACCGCGGTGTCGGCGGCGCCTTTCGGCTCCGCCTCCATCCTGCCCATTTCCTATATGTACATCGCGATGATGGGCGCGGAAGGCATGAAGCAGGCCACCGAGAACGCGCTGCTGTCCGCCAACTACGTGGCGACGCGGCTGGCCGAGCACTTCCCAGTGTTGTACACCGGCGCCAACGGCCGGGTGGCCCACGAATGCATCATCGACCTGCGCCCGCTCAAGGCCGCCAGCGGCGTGACCGAGGTGGACGTGGCCAAGCGCTTGATGGATTACGGCTTCCACGCGCCGACCATGAGCTTCCCGGTGCCGGGCACGCTGATGATCGAGCCGACCGAATCCGAGCCCAAGGCCGAGCTGGACCGCTTCATCGCGGCGATGGCGGCCATCCGCCAGGAGATCGACCAAGTGCAGAGCGGCGTGTGGCCGGCGGACAACAATCCCTTGTGCAACGCGCCGCACAGCAAGGCGGACATCGCCGGCGATTGGCAGCGCCCGTACAGCCGCGAAACCGGCCTGTTCCCCTTGCCCTATGTGCTGGAAAACAAGTTCTGGCCCAGCGTCAACCGCATCGACGACGTCTATGGCGACCGCAATCTGGTGTGCAGCTGCCCGTCCACCGACAGCTACGCCTGAGCGCGCGGACCCGCGCCAAGCAACCCCGGCCAAGGTCGGGGTTTTTTTACGCCCATGGCTGGCGATCGGGCACTGGAGTTGAGCGGATATACGGCTATCATATTTAATGAAGAATATGACGGCAGTCTGGCTGCCGTTGGTCCGCGAACCCTATTCATAGGAGGCTGCGTTGGTGTTGAACGCGCAGGCTGCGATTGCCGCCCCGGATTTTCAGCTGCTGTTCGAACGGGCTCCCGGCCTGTACTTGGTGCTGGATACCGATTTCAACGTTCTCGCCGCCAGCGATGTTTATCTGCAGGCGACGCTGACTCGGCGCGAGTCCATTCTGGGACGCAATATGTTTGACATCTTTCCGGTCAATCCCGACGAACCGGAAGGCGAGGGCTCGCGCAATCTGCGCATTTCCCTGCAACGGGTGCTGGCCACCGGGCAGGAAGACAGCATGGCCATGCAGAAATACGATATTCCCAGAGAGGACGGCAGTTTTGAAGAGCGCTATTGGAGCCCGACCAACTGGCCGGTGAAGCGTGCAGACGGCAGCGTGGCCTGCATCATCCACAGCGCGCAGGACGTCAGCGAATTTGTGCGGCTAAAACGGAGCCAGCCGCAGCAGAGTCAGCCGGCGGAATGGCGGGCAATGGACGCGGCGGCGCTGGAAGCGGAAATGGTGAACCAGCACGCGCAGATCGCTCGCGCCAACACCGATCTAAAGGAATCCAACAGCGAACTGGCGCGCCTGAATCAGCAGATGCGCGAGCTGGACCAGATGAAAACCCGTTTCTTCGCCAATGTCAGCCATGAGTTGCGCACGCCGCTGACCCTGATCCTGGGGCAGGTCGAACGCTTTCTGTCCGGGCAGGTCGAGCCGGGGGAGAGCCCCAATCTATTGCTGATCCAGCGACAGGCGCGGATGTTGCTGCAGCAGGTCAACGATTTGCTGGACGTGGCCAAGCTGGACGCCGGGGAGCTGAAGCTGCGCTATGTGCAGCTGGACCTGGCCGAACTGGTGCGCCACGTAGCCTCTTACTTCGGCTCTCTGGCCAGCGACCGGCGCATCGATTACCAAGTGGCTGCGCCGAAAACGGCGTCGGCGCAGGTGGACGCGATCAAGTTGCAGCGAGTCTTGCTGAACCTGCTGTCCAACGCCTTCAAGTTTACCCCGGACGGCGGCCATATCCAGATCGCGCTGGAGCTGCGGGGGGCGCAAGCCGGCATCCGGGTGCAGGACAACGGGCCGGGCGTGCCGGCCGAGATGCGCGACAAGGTTTTCGAGCGCTTCGTGCAAGTGGAGGACGGCGATTACGGCCGACACGGCGGCACCGGGCTTGGCCTGGCCATCGTCAAGGAGTTCATCGAGCTGCACCATGGCGAGGTGCGCTTGTCCGCCGCCGAGGGCGGCGGCGCCTTGTTCCGTCTCAGCCTGCCCTTGCGGGCGCCGGCGGGAACGCCGATAGAGTCGGAAGACCTGCGCCTGGACGATTTGCTGGCCGGCGGCGCCGTGCCCGCGCCCGCGTCGCAGCAGGGCGAGGCCGGAGGCTTGCCGGACATGGGCGCGCAAGCGCTGGTTTTGCTGGTGGAGGACAACACGGATATGAGCGCCTTCATCGCCGGAGCCTTGGGCAGGCATTACCGGGTGATGACGGCGCCGGAAGGCGGCCGCGGCCTGCAGCTGGCGCAGAGCGAGCAGCCTGACCTGATCATCAGCGACCTGATGATGCCGGGGATGGGCGGAGAAGCGTTTGTGTCCGCGCTGCGCGGCAACCGCCAGACCGAGGACATTCCTGTAGTGATGCTGTCGGCGCGCGCCGACGATTCGCTGCGGCTGCGCATGCTGCAGAACAGCGTGCAGGAGTTCCTGTTCAAGCCGTTTTCGGTGGCGGAGCTGCTGGCGCGGGTGGGCCGCTTGATCGGAGAGCGCCGCCGCTCGGCGCTGCGCTTGACGCAGGCGCTGTACGCGGCGGAGCAAATCGCCTGGGAGCTGGACCTGAGCGACGGGGTGTTGCACGAAGAGGGGCCGGTGGGGCGGATTTTCGGGCGGGCCGACGATTACCGCCACGACAGCCTGGACGCCTTGCTGGGGCAAATCCATCCCGAGGACCTGGACGAACTGCGCCGGCGCTGGCAGGGCCTGCCGGCCGTGGCCGGCGAAAGCCTGCACGAATGTCAGTTCCGGATCTCCATGCCGGGCGAGGATCCGGTGTGGATGCAGGTGAGCGCCAGCCTGTGGCGGGACGAGGCGGGACGGCCGCGGCGGGCGATGGGTTTTGCCCGCGACGTGTCCACGCTGAAGCGTTCTCAGCTCAATATCGAGTTTCTCGCCAAGCACGACAGTCTGACCCAGCTGCCCAACCGGGTGCAGCTGAATGAGCGGCTGCAATGGAGCTTGGGGCAGCATCAGCGCTCGGGCCAGCGCCTGTATTTGCTGTTGGTGGATCTGGACGACTTTCGTTTCATCAACGACAACCTGGGGCATGAGGTGGGGGACCGCCTGCTGCGCATCGTGGCCGAACGGCTGCGCGCCTGCGCGAGCGGCCGCGATAGCCTGTTCCGCATCGGCGGCGACGAATTCGTCGCCTTGGCCGAGAACGCCGCCGACGGCGCGGCCGACAGCCTGGCCGAGCAAGTGCTGGCGGCTCTGGCGGCGCCGTATCAGGACGGGGAGCACCGTTATTTCCTGTCCGCCAGCATAGGCATCAGTTGCTATCCCGGCGACGCCGACACGCCGGAAGGGCTGATGCGCGACGCGGACATGGCGATGTACCGCGCCAAGTACGCGGGCAAGAACGGCTATTGCTTCTTCTCCGAGGACATGGCCGACGGCGTGCGCCAGCGCCTGCAAGTGGAGACCGGCTTGCGTCAGGCCTTGCAGCGACGGGAACTGAGGCTGGAGTACCAGCCGCAGCTGACCTTGCGCGGCCAGGACATGCTGGGGATGGAGGCGCTGTTGCGCTGGGAGCTGGACGGGCGCAAGCAGTCGCCGGCGGAGTTCATCGCCATCGCCGAAAAAACCGGCCTGATCATCGATATCGACGAGTATGTGTTTCGCAATGTCTGCGCCCAGGTCATGGCCTGGAGAGGACAGGGCCTGCCGCCCTGGCGCGTCAGCGTCAATCTGTCGGCGCGCTTCTTCGGCCTGCCGGACGCCGTCGCGCGCTTGCGAGCGATCGCCGAGGAAAGCGGGGCGCCGCCGGATCAGCTGTGCCTGGAAATCACCGAGGGCACGCTGATGGACGCGGACAGCGCGATGAAGGCCTTGCCGACGCTCAAGCGCATGGGCTTCCATATCAGCGTCGACGATTTCGGCACCGGCTTTTCCTCGCTGTCCTACCTCAAGCGGCTGCCCATCGATGAATTGAAGATAGACCGCAGCTTCATCATGCGGCTGGACAGCGACGAGCGCGACCTGGCGATGGTGGCGGCCATCGTGTCCATGGCGGAGAGCCTGGGCCTGCAAGTGCTGGCCGAGGGCGTGGAGACCGAATCCCAGCACGCCTTGCTGCTGGCGCGCGGCTGCCACAGCGCCCAGGGCTATCTGTATTCGCGCTCCTTGCCGCCCGAGGAGCTGGTGTCCTGGTGGCGCGGCCGTTTCGAGTGACTCACGGCGAAGGCGGGTTGATGCCCGGCGGCGCCTCGCCGGGCAGCCAGCGCCGGTACAGCGCGGCGAAACTGCCGTCGCGCTTCATCTCGTCCAGCGCCTGCTGCCAAGCCTTGATCACCGCGTCCGGTGTCTGACGGGAAAAGGCGATGTAGCCGTAAGTGTGGGAGAAGGTCAGCGCCTTGCGCACCTGGGACGGGTCGAAGCCCTGCTGCCGCAGCTGGTGGGGCAGGGTGGTGTTTTCGCTGACGATGACGTCGGCGCGCTTGCGCATCAACATGTTCAGCAACTGGTCCGGCGTGGCCACGGTGGCCAGGTTGGAGAAGTTCTGCGCGCTCAGCAACTGCTGCAGATACCAGTCGCGCACCACCATGATCTGTGGCAGTTTGCGGGCGTCGTCCAGCGTCTGCAGCTTGATCGGGCTGTCGCGCCGCACGAACAGGCAGCCCAGGGTTTCGGTGACCGGGCCCACCCACTTGAACATGCGCTCCCGTTCCGGGGTGCGGTTGGTGTTGAACAGCACGGTGTTCGGCTGCTGTTGCGCCTGGCGGTAACCGCGCGCCCAGGGCACCACCGCAATGGGGTCGCGGTTGCCGACGCGGCGCTGAATGCCTTGCACCACTTCCACCACCAGGCCGGCGGCCTTGCCGTCTTGCTCGAAAGTCAGCGGCGGGTCATCCTCGGTCAGGATGTCCAGCGCGGGGCCCGGCGCGGCCCGCGCTTGCGCGACGGCGAGGCAGGTCAAAAACAGGGCAAGCAGGCAGTGGCGGCGTGTCATGTCGATGGCGCTTTGTATTCTGGCTGTCCGCTTTGACTGTAGCGGCAATTTGCGCCAGGCTCAAATTCCGTCCTTGCCCGCGGCGCGAATATGAATATGCATAATCGATGGTTTGTTTTTTCCGCTTATTCGCTTAACCTTCGTTTCTGATACCGAAGATGCCATGCAGTTTGATAAGGAAATGCCGATGAACAAGCAATTGACGTTGTTGGCCTTGGCCCTGGCGCCGACCCTGGCGCTGGCCGCTCGCCCGTTGACGGTGTGCACCGACGCCAATCCGGAAGGTTTCGACGTGGTGCAGTACAACTCCCTGGTCACCACCAACGCGTCGGCGGACGTGCTGATGAACCGCCTGGTCGAATACGATCCGGCCGCCCGCAAAGTGGTGCCCGGCCTGGCCGCCAGCTGGCAGATCGGCGACGACGGACTCAGCTACACCTTCAAGCTGCGCCCCAATGTGGCGTTTCACGCCACCGATTACTTCAAGCCTGGCCGCAAGCTGACGGCGGACGACGTGGTGTTCACCTTCGAGCGCATGCTCAATCCGGCGCATCCTTGGCACAAGAGCGCGCCCAACGGCTATCCGCACGCGCAATCGATGCAGTTTCCCAAGCTGATCAAGGCGGTGCAGAAGGTCGACGCCAATACCGTGCGCTTCGAGCTCAACTATCCGGAAGCCACCTTCCTGTCCAGCCTGACCATGGGTTTCGCCTCCATCTATTCGGCCGAGTACGCGGGGCAGTTGCTGGCGGCCGGCCGCCAGGCGGACTTGAACGCCAAGCCCATAGGCACCGGTCCCTTCGTTTTCCGCAGCTTCCAGAAGGACGCGGTGGTGCGCTATGCGCCCAACCCCGGCTATTGGGGCGCCAAACCCAAGATAGGCGCGCTGATCTACGCGATCACCCCGGATTCGGCGGTGCGCGCGCAAAAACTGAAGGCCGGGGAGTGCCAGCTGGCCTTGTCGCCCAAGCCGCAGGACGTATTGGCGGCCAAGGGCGATCCCAAGCTGCGGGTTTTGCAGACGCCGGCCTTCATGACCGCCTTCGTCGCCTTCAACAGCCAGAAAAAGCCGCTGAACAATCCCCTGGTGAGGCAGGCGCTCAACCTGGCTTTCGACAAGAACAGCTATCTGAAGACGGTGTTCGACAATACCGCCATCGCGGCGGACCAGCCTTATCCGCCGAACACCTGGAGCTACAACAAGGGGGCGAAGCCCTATCCTTACGATCCGGCGCGCGCCAAGAAGCTGCTGGCTCAGGCCGGCTATCCGGACGGTTTCGAAACCACGGTGTGGGTACGGCCCAGCGGCAGCACGCTGAACCCCAATCCCAAAGCCGGCGCGGAGCTGCTGCAGTCAGACCTGGCCAAGATAGGCGTCAAGGTGCAGATCAAGGTGATCGAGTGGGGCGAGCTGATCAAGCGCGCCAAGGCCGGCGAACATGAGCTATTGTTCATGGGTTGGGCCGGCGACAACGGCGACCCGGACAATTTCCTGACCCCGCAGTTTTCCTGCTCCGCGGTGCAGTCCGGCACCAATTTCGCGCGTTTTTGCGACGCGAAGCTGGACAAGCTGATCGGCGACGGCAAGAAGAGCAGCGATTTCGCGCAGCGCGCCAAGCTGTATCTGGCGGCGCAGAAGTTGATTCAGGAACAGGCGCTGTGGCTGCCCTTGGCGCACCCCACCGCTTACGCCTTGGCGAGCAAGGATTTGAGCGCTTACGCGGTCAGCCCGTTCGGGCGGGTGGACTTTGGACGCGCGCAGTTGAATTGAACCCGGCGGGCCGGCCGCTTGCGGCCGGGCCGTCAGTTTTTGTCAGCATCGGACGGGAAATGCCGGGTAATGTTCGAATACGAACTTGGCCGTGCATATTTTCCCGTCCGGAGTAATTCAACCGCGTATTTTTGTTGAAATGTTGTTTTAGCGTATTTATTTTTTCGATTAGAAACCGGCTGCTTCCTAAGGGCGAGATTGCTTGAGTGCTTGCTTGTTATCTTGAGACTGGCCGCCAAGCGCGGAAGAGCGGTGGATAGAATGCGGAAACATCAAGGAGCGCTGTCGGCCATCGTCGTCGCGCTGGCCGGATTCTGCCAACATCGGCGGTGATCTTGCCGCTATTTTCCGACGTTGCGCGGACGCCACGCCGGGCGCGCGAGCTGGATTCCGGCGGCTGAAAAGACAGTAGGCCGCGCAAAATGTTCCAAACCATCAGAACTACGCAATTTAATAATAATTATTTTAATTTTTGCGACCTCTTTTTAAGTATTAATGGGAAGTAATCTTAAAAAGAACAGCATTTTTCCACATGTCCCTAGTTGAAACTACTCACTGGCCTATTTAGCGTGCGCTCACCCTCGCTTATGGCAAAAGTTTCGCGTATCATCAAACCTTGGTTGGGATAAACATGACATAAGAATATAATGCAAACTAGACGAACACAACAAAGTCGTAGGGAGTCCACCATTGGGAAACTGGTGGAAGCGGCCATCGAGTGTCTGCTGGAGTTTGGCTATCACGGCACCAGCGTGCAGTTGATCTGCAGCCGGGCCGGCGTCTCTCAGGGGGCCTTATTCCGTCATTTCGCCACCAAGAACGAACTGATGTTGCCGGTGGGCCGCAAGGTGGTCGACGATATTTTCGAAGCCGGCCTCAAGCTGGCGGCGGAAATGCCCAGCACGATGCCGGAGGAGGAGCGGATCGTCGCGCTGATGAAGGCCCTGGTGCTGTCGCCGCGCCACATCGTGCTGATGGAGTTGCTGATGGCGGCGCGCACCACCGCGGATCTGAGGGAGATCTTCCTGGCCAGTTCCAGCAACTATTTCCGCGACCGCTTCGTCGCGCTGATGGCGTCGCTGTTCCCGCGATACGCGATCTCCACCGGCTTCTTCGCCACCTTGCTGACCATGATGACCACCTTCCACGGCATGGCCTTGTACCGGATGCTGAACGAGCATCCCGAAGGCGACAAAATGCGGGAACAGTGGTTGCAAACCGCCTTGCGCAGCGAGCTGGAGCGCATTCGCGCCGAAGGCGCCGACAGCCGCAACCCCTTGTACCAGCTGCCGTTCTAAAGCGCCCGTCAAAGCCCGCAGGCTAGGGCGGGACAAGGCGAGAGCGGCTGAAGATTGCGCCGCGCGCGCTGCGCGAGCATTTCGACGCCGCGCTCGCCATGCCGCGTTTCACGACGCGGGCCAGACCGTGAACAGGCTCCAAGAGCCGCTGACAAAACCTCGCAGCGAAGCTGAGTCAGGGCGCGCCGACGCAGGCAGTACCCGTAAGGATCAAGGGGGGGCGGGTCTAGGCCGTTCCGCCGCCGGCGGGGGGAAACTGCAGCTTGATGCTGAGGCCGCCCCCGGCGTTGCGGCTCAGCTCCACCGTCGCCCCGTGCCGGTGGGCGATTTCCCTGACGATGGCGAGCCCAAGGCCGCTGCCGCTGCTGGCGGCGCCGGCGACGCGGTAAAAACGCAGCCATACCTTGTCTTGCTCCGCCTCCGGGATGCCGGGGCCGTTGTCGTCGACGCGCAGCCACGGTGCCGGCAACGCGCCGGCCGCGATGGTGACGCGAGCGCCGTTCTCTTTTGGGTGGTAGCGGATGGCGTTGTCCAGCAGATTGCCCAGCAATTCGCGCAGCAGGCCGGCGTTGCCGCGTATCCATACCGTTTCCTCTCCCTCGTAGCCCAGATCCGCGCCTTGGCCATGGGCCCAGGGCGCTTGCTCCAGCGCCCATTCCCTGACCCAGGCGGCCAGGTCCATGTCGTCCAGCTCGATGGCCTGGCCGTTGTCCGGCTCCACTCTAGCCAGTTGCAACAGCTGGTGCACGCCGTGGCTGGCGCTGTCCAGCGAGGCGAGCAGCTTGTCCAGTTGCTGGCGCAGCGAGGGCTCCGGCGCCTGGCGCCGCGCCAGTTCCGCCTGCGTCCGCATCACCGCCAGCGGCGTTTTCAATTGATGAGCGGCATCGTCGATGAAGCGGCGGCGCGCGGCCTGCAATTTATGCCAGCGCACGCCTTGTTGATTCAGCGCCTCCACCAAGGGGGTCAGCTCGGTGGGCAGCTCGCGGCTGGGCAAGGGGCTGAGATCGGTTTCCTTGCGCGCCACCACATTGCGCGACAGGCGGCGCAAGGGACGCAGGCTATGGCCGACCGCCAGCAGCACGATGGCGAGCATGATGACGCCGAGCAGCGCTTCCTGCGCCAGGGAGCCGACGAGCAGGGTGCGCGCCAGTTGCTCTCGCGATTCCGGCGTTTCCGCCACCTGTATCCACACGTCCTGGCTGCGCAGCGTGCTCATGTCGCGCACCGATAGCCGCAGGGTCAGCAAGCGCAGCGTTTCGCCGTGATAGGGGATGTCCATGTAATCGGGCTGGTAGCGGATGGCCTCGCGCCGGCGCGGCGGCGGCAACGGTAAATCGTCGTAGCCGGTGAGCAGCGCGCCGTCCGCGCGGCTGACGCGATAGAACACCTTGCCGGAAGCGTTGGACTCGAACATCTGCAGGGCGAAATAGGGAATGTCCACGCTGACGGCGCCGTCATGGGCGGCGACGCCGTCGGCGATGGCGCGGCCGGAGCTGAGCAGCATGCGGTCGAAGGCGGTGTTGGCCGCCTGCAGGGCGCGGTCGTAAGTCATCCAGCCGTCCAGCGCCAGCATCAGCAGCAGCGGAACGGACAGGCCCAGCAGCAATTGCTTGCGCAAGCTGGCGGGTTTGAAACGGGAGAGGGCGGTTCGCATTTACGGAGAGGTCAGCAGATAGCCCAGCCCGCGCAAGGTGACGATGGAAACCGGCTGGCCGGCCAGCTTCTTGCGCAAGCGGTGCACATAGATTTCGATGGCTTCGGCGCTGCCGGTTTCGTCCAGGCCGAAAATTTTTTCCGACAACTGGTTCTTGCCGATGGCCTTGCCGCCTTGCAGCATCAGCACTTCCAGCACCGCGTGCTCGCGCGGGGTCAGGTGCAGCGCGTCGCCGTTCAGTTGAAACTGGCGTCCGACGCTGTCGTAGCTGAGCGGTCCGAGCTGCAGCAGCGGACTTTCGCGGCCGTGGCTGCGGCGGATCAGCGCGCGCACCCGCGCCTCCAGCTCGTTGAGGTCGAAGGGCTTGGCCAGATAGTCGTCGGCGCCCAGATCCAGGCCGCGCACCCGTTCTTCCACCGAGCCGTGCGCGGTCAGGATCAGCACCGGCAGCGTTTGCTTGCGGCCGCGCAGCCGGCGCAGCACCTCCCAGCCGTTGAGCTTGGGCAGGTCCAGATCCAGGATGGCCAGCGCGTAGTCCTGGGTGCGCAGCACATGGTCGGCGTCGCTGCCGTTGAGCATGCAGTCCACGGCGAAGCCGGCCTGGCGCAAGGCCTGGGCCAGCGATTCGGACAAGGCCGGATTGTCTTCCACCAAGAGCAGGCGCATGGTTGAGTCACTGAAAGCGGATTGAAAGCTTTACTCTAATATCATGGCTGGGCAAGCGAAGCCAATAGAGCCGCGCGATTCGAAAGATGTCGCCAACATCTTCATCTACCTAGGAGCAACACCATGAATAGAGTCAGAAGCCTGTCCGCGCTGTGCTGTGCGCTGGGTTCCGCCGCCGTCTGGGCCGCATTGCCCGCCGGCTATCCCGCCAGTTACCAGAACCTGGTGGACGCCGCCGTCAAGGAAGGCAAGGTGGTGGTGTATTCGGCCACCGACAGCGCCGCGGCGCGGCCCTTGATCAAGGACTTCCTGGCCTTGTATCCCGGCGTCAAAGTGGAATACCACGATATGAACAGCACCGAGATCTACAACCGCTTCATCAGCGAGAACGCGGCCAACAGCGCCAGCGCCGACGTGGTGTGGAGTTCGGCGATGGATCTGCAGGTGAAGTTCGTCAATGACGGCTACGCCGCCAGCTACGCTTCGCCGGAGGCGGCCAATCTGCCGTCCTGGGCGCATTATCAGCAGCAGGCCTACGGCACCACCTACGAGCCGGTGGCCATCGTCTACAACAAGCGCTTGCTGAAGCCGGAAGAAATCCCGCAGACCCGCGCCGACCTGGTGCGCATCCTCAAGGCGAACCCGGCCCGCTTCAAGGGCAAGGTCACCACCTACGATGTGGAGAAGTCCGGCGTCGGTTTCAACTTCCTGACCCAGGACGTGCGTCACAACGCCAACGGCGCCTGGGAACTGGCGCGTACGCTGGGCGCCAGCGGCGTCAAGCTGCAAACGTCCACCGGGGCGATGATGGAGCGGATCTCCTCGGGCGAGAACCTGATCGGCTACAACATCCTCGGCTCCTACGCTTACGCCAAGGCGAAGAAGGACCCGGCCATCGGCTACGTCTATCCCAAGGACTACACCCAGGTGGTCAGCCGGCTGGCCATCGTCTCCAAGAAGGCGCGCAATCCCAGCGCGGCGCGGCTGTGGCTGGACTATCTATTGTCCAAGCGCGGCCAGACCGTGCTGGCCAACCAGTCGGATCTGTTCTCGCTGCGCAGCGATGTGAGCGGCGCGACCTCCATCGCCGCCCTGAATCAGCAATTGGGCGGCAGCGCCAAGCCCATTCAGGTGGGCACCGGCCTGCTGGTCTATCTGGACCAGGCCAAGCGGCTGGACTTCATGCGCAGCTGGCAGCAGGCGCTGAAGAAGTAGCGACTCCCTCCGGCCGCCGCGGCCGGCGTTTCCGATGACTCAATCAGCCGTCCGCCGCGCGCGGACGGCGCAGAGGCCTGCGCGCAGGCCTGGGAGCAAGCATGAATTCCTCCATTAATCCGACAGCCCCCGCAGTGGCCGTCGGCGCCGCCGCGCACGGCGGCCGGCCGGGTTGGAGCGCCGCCGGCCGCTGGCTGGTCTTGGGCGCGCTGGCCCTGCTGGTGCTGGCCCCGCTATCGCTGGTGATCTACCAAAGCCTGCTGGATCAGCCTTTCTTCATGGCGGACAAGAGCATGGGGCTGGCCGCTTACCGCTTTGTGTTCGCCGACCCCGATTTCTGGTCCGCGCTCGGCAACTCGCTGGTGATCGCCGCCGGCATGGCCTTGATCGCCATCCCGCTGGGCGGCGTGCTGGCGTTTGTGATGGCGCGCACCGATTTGCCCGGCCGGCGCTGGCTGGAGCCCTTGCTGCTGACGCCGGTGTTCGTGTCGCCGATGGTGCTGGCTTTCGGCTATGTGGTGGCGGCCGGTCCGGTGGGCTTTTACTCCTTGTGGTTCAAGCAGTGGTTCGGCGTGGAAGAGGTGCCTTGGAATATTTATTCCCTGCTCAGCATCGCGGTGGTGGCGGGCCTGACCCATGTGCCGCATGTCTATCTGTACGCGTCGGCGGCGCTGCGCAATCTGGGCTCGGACGTTGAGGAGGCGGCGCGGGTGGCCGGCGCCAGCCCCTTCCGCGTGGCGCGCGACGTCAGCTTGCCCATGGTGATGCCATCGATGCTGTTCGCCGGCGTGCTGGTGGTGTTCCTCGGTTTCGAGGTGTTCGGCCTGCCGCTGGTGCTGGGCGATCCGGAAGGGCATCTGGTGTTGGCCACCTATCTGTACAAGCTGACCAATAAACTGGGGGTGCCGTCCTATCACCTGATGGCGGCGGTGGCGGTATGTCTGATCGCGATCACCTTCCCGCTGGTCTTGTTGCAGCGCCGGCTGTTGCGCAGCGCCCAGCGTTTCGTCGCGCTCAAGGGCAAGGCCGGCCGCCAGCACCCCTTGTCGCTGGGGCCGTGGCGCTATTTGGCCTTGGCCATCGTGCTGCTGTGGCTGTTCCTCACCGTGGTGGTGCCGATTTCCGGCATCGCGCTGCGCTCCGTGGTCAGCCACTGGGGCGAGGGCGTGTCCTTGCTGGAAACGCTGACGCTGGATCATTACGCGCTGGTGTTCGAGGAGGACAACATCGTCCGCGCCATCGTCAATACCCTGGGCGTCGGTATTATAGGCGGCGCGCTGGCGGTGGGCTTCTACACCCTGGTCGGTTTCGCCGGCCACCGCCGCCACGATTGGGGCGCGCGTCTGCTGGACTATCTGGTGCTGTTGCCGCGCGCCGTGCCGGGCATCCTGGCCGGTCTGGCCTTCCTGTGGGTGTTCCTGTTCGTGCCCGGCTTGCAGGGCGCCAAGAACAGCATGCTGTCGATCTGGCTGGCCTACACCGTGGTCTGGCTGGCCTACGGCATGCGCTTGGTGCAGAGCGCCTTGCTGCAGGTGGGGCCGGAGCTGGAGGAGGCCGCCCGCACCGCGGGGGCCAGCCAGCGGCGGACCAGCCTGGACGTGACGCTGCCCTTGATCCGTTTCGGCCTGCTGTCCAGCTGGCTGCTGATCTTCATGATTTTCGAGCGGGAGTATTCGACCGCGGTGTATTTGCTGTCGCCGGGCACCGAGGTGATCGGTTCCCTGCTGGTGTCCCTGTGGGCCACCGGCGCGGTGGACCAGGTGGCGGCGCTGTCTGTGATCAATATCTTGATGGTGGGCGCCGGCTTGGCGCTGGCCTTGCGTCTGGGAGTGAAACTTCATGACTAAGCTGAGCGTGCGCGATCTGCATCTGAATTACGAGCAGAATCCAATCTTGAAGGGCGTTTCCTTTGATCTGGCCGCCGGCCAGGTCGTATCCCTGCTCGGGGCTTCCGGCAGCGGCAAGACCACCTTGCTGCGCGCCATCGCCGGGCTGGAGCAGCCGTCGGCCGGCCAAATCCTGCTGGACGGCCGCCCCTTGTACGACGCGTCCGCCGGCTGCAATCTGGCGGTGGAGCAACGCTCGCTGGGCCTGGTGTTCCAGTCTTACGCCTTGTGGCCGCATCGCACCGTGGCGCAGAACGTCGGCTACGGCTTGAAGCTGCGTCAGACTCCGTCGGCGGAAATCGCCGCGCGGGTGAGGCAGATTCTGGACAAGCTCGGGCTCGGGCATTTGGCCGAGCGCTATCCGCATCAACTGTCCGGCGGCCAGCAGCAGCGCGTGGCCATCGCCCGCGCGCTGGTCTACAACCCTCCGGTGATTCTGCTGGACGAGCCCTTGTCCAATCTGGACGCCAAGCTGCGCGAAGAGGCGCGCGCCTGGCTGCGCGAATTGATCGTGTCGATGAATTTGTCCGCCTTGTGCGTCACTCACGATCAGGGCGAGGCGATGGCGATGTCGGACCAGATTTTGTTGTTGAAGAACGGCCGCATCGAGCAGGCCGGCAGTCCCACCGAGCTGTATTCCGCGCCGGCTTCCCTTTATACCGCGCAATTCATGGGCGCCAACAACACGCTGCAAGCCAAGGTGGCGGCCCGGGACGGCGACAGCGTGATCCTGCAGGGCGAGGGCTGGCAGCTGCGAGCCACCGCACGGCAGGCATTGCAGGTGGGGCAGCAGGCGGAGGCGGTGATCCGGCTGGAGCGGCTGCGGGTGCAGGACGAGCCCGGCGGCAACAGCCTGCCGGCGCGCCTGATCGCATCGATGTATCTGGGCGACCGCTGGGAATACCTGTTGCAGCACGGCGATCTGCGTTTGCGCGCCTTTGGCCAGCAAGCCAGGTCTAACGGCGAGTGCTGGGCGGAGTTCGGGCTGGAGGACACCTGGGCGTTCGAGGCCGCTTCGGCTTGAGGGTGTTGCGGTAGTTGTTAGATCGGGGGCAAGCCAAGCTTGCCCTTTTTTGCGCCCGCATGCAGGGGAAGGCCGGGAGGTCGCATCCTGCAACTTGGGGCGAAGAGCCTATTCTATGTCCGCTGCGCTGTGGCGGGATGGGGCTAGGGCGTTGAGCCCGTCGTCAAGAATGTCCGTGAGTTGTGTGCGCCTCTTCTTCCGCAGCAAGGTTTGGCGGCGCTTTTGCTTATGAGGCTTTGGCGGGGTGAGAGTGGGGCAAGTTTTGTCCCACATGGTGAAATGGATGCAAGGGTGCGCCGCTGCAGCTGTATTCGCGTTGATCTTCTTATGTTTTTCCCGAGGCTGTCTCCACTTTGCCGGATGCGGGTGTGTGGGCGGCTGGGGCGCTTTTGAAGCAATGAAAAAGGCCCGCTTGCGCGGGCCTTTTTCTCATTCTGTTCGTGGGTTCTTGCGTCGAACCGACAAATTAGAATGCGTGGATCATGTTCAGGCCGAAAGCCTTCAGATCCTTGTTGGCGTTGTTCACGCCGCCTTTAACGTCGATCTGGCCGTATTGCGCGCCGAAGGTGGTGCGTTTGGAGATCGCGTAGTCAACGCCCAGGATGTACTGGTTGTAGCCGCTGTCGTTCAGTTTTTCGCCGCCAACTTCAACCTTGTCGCCGTGAGCGTAGGTGAATTTCGGGGTGAAAGCGCCGATGGTGTAAGCCGCGGTCAGAGCGTATTCGCGGGTTTTCACTTTTTCTACGGAGATCGGAGTAGCTACAGCCGGCAGACCTTTGGAAACGTAGCCAACCCAGTCAGCACCTACTACATCAACGCCGCCCTTGGCTTGCTGGTAGCCGAAAGCAACCAGCAGGTTGTTGGCGTTGTAGCCAACTTCCAGACGATGTTTGTCGTTAGCGGAATCTTTAACGGTTACGTTAGCGATCGGGCTAGCAACTTTGGAAACGGCTTTGCTTTCGTGAATGTAAGCGTATTTGCCGAAGAAGCCGCTGTTCTCGTAGCCCAGGCCAACGATGCTGGTTTCGCGATCATTGGTCAGGCCGCCTTTGGATTCTTTGGTGCCGTATTGCAGAGCGGCGCTGAAGCCAGCGATGCTCGGCAGGTCGTAACGCACGGAGTTCTTCAGACGGGTGCCGTCGCGGGTGAACACGCCCAGGCCCAGTGCGTTGTTGTTGTATTCCCAGCTGTCAACGATGCCCATATCGCTGTCCAGGAAGTTGGACACGTTGCCCAGACGCAGGGTGCCCAGATCGCTCTGCAGGCCCACGAAGGAGTTGCGGTTAGCGAAAGTGCCGCTGCTGGAGCCGGTACGGGTTTGGCCGTCGATGCCAAAGCCGGTTTCAACTTGCCAGATAGCCTTCAGACCGTTGCCCAGGTCTTCCTTGCCTTTGAAGCCGATACGGGAACCCAGATCGTCGATGTTGGTGGTCTTGGTAGCGCCATCGTCAACGTATTCAACGCCGCCTTTGATTTTGCCGTAGATGGTCACGTCAGCGAAAGCTGCAGCCGGCAGAGTAGCTACCAGCAGGGCGATCAGACTCTTTTTCATGGTCAAGTCATCCTTTTATATGGGTTTAGGAATGTGAGCAAATGCTATTGGCTAAGTTGTTTAAATGCAACTTTTCGGTAAACGCTGTGTTGCAAATCAACAACCAATTGTTGCTTTGTATGTGTGGTTTTACATGCGAATGTCTGCATAAGTCAATGAAGCAAATGGGGAAATTATGAAATTCACTCATTGGCGGTCACTGTTGTAAAAAAACACTATCAAGCGGAAAGCGTGATGACGTGCGGGTATGCCGGGGTTTGGATGAGAGGAAAGCAGTGTGTGGCGTGAAAAAAAATGAGCCCGCGGGAGGCGGGCTCAAAAATCAACGTGACTTGAAGAGAATTCACGATGCTGCAAGAAGCACATCAAAATGAATTCGTATCTGAATCATAATAGAAAGCATTGGCTATGTAAATAGCTTGAGGTCCGACGTTTTTACGCATCGCTGTGATTTCGTGTGTGAGCGCTAACTCCTTGTTTGCAAAAATATAATTTGATTTGTTTGGTCTGGTTGATGACCAATGCCTTGGCTATTGTCTGTGCTCGCTTCCGCATAGATTGTTTGGTTTGGCGGTTTTAGGTTTCGCTTCTTTTGTTGGTTTCGGTTCCCGGTTAAGGTAGGCGGGTGGCATAGGCGGACGCCGCGCGACTCACTCTATAGAAGGAAGGACTGACGAGATGAAACTGGAAACCCTGGCGGTGCATGCCGGCTATGCGCCGGATCCGACAACCAAGGCGGTGGCGGTGCCTTTGTACCAAACCACCAGCTACGCTTTCGACAGCACCCAGCACGGCGCGGATCTGTTCGATCTCAAGGTGCAGGGCAATATCTACACCCGCATCATGAACCCAACCACCGACGTGCTGGAAAAGAGGGTGGCGGCGTTGGAAGGCGGGATTGGCGCCTTGGCGGTGGCTTCCGGCATGGCGGCGATCGCCTATGCGATACAAACCATCGCCGAGGCCGGCGACAACATCATCGCGACCAGTACCTTGTACGGCGGCACTTATAATCTGTTCGCCCACACCTTGCCGCAACTGGGCATCGAGGTGCGCTTCGTCGACTATCGCCGGCCGGAGCAGATCGCGGAGTTGGTGGACGCGCGCACCAAGGCGGTGTTCTGCGAGTCCATCGGCAATCCGCTGGGCAATGTGGTCGATTTCGCCGCCTTCGCCGAGCAGGCGCATCGTCATGGTCTGCCCCTGATCGTCGACAACACGGTACCGTCTCCTTATCTATGCCGGCCGTTCGAGCACGGCGCCGATATCGTGGTGCACAGTCTGACCAAGTATCTGGGCGGGCACGGCAACAGCATAGGCGGCGCCATCGTCGACAGCGGCCGCTTTCCCTGGGCGGAGCACGCTGAGCGCTTCGCGCGCTTGAACACGCCGGACGTCAGCTATCACGGCGTCAACTATGTGGAAGCGCTGGGCGCGGCGGCCTATATCGCGCGGGCGCGGGTGGTGCCCTTGCGCAATATGGGCGCGGCGCTGGCGCCGTTCAACGCCTTCCTGATCTTGCAGGGGATTGAAACGCTGGCGCTGCGCATGGACCGCATCTGCGCCAACGCGCTGCAAGTGGCCGCGCATCTGCGGGCTCATCCGGCGGTGGAGTGGGTCGAGTACGCCGGGCTGGAGGATCACCCGGACCACGGGCTGGCGCGGCGTTACTTCGGCGGCAAGGCTTCCGGCGTACTGTCCTTCGGCGTCCGCGGCGGCGCGGCCGCCGGCGGGCGTTTCATCGACGCCTTGCAACTGGTGACCCGGCTGGTGAATATCGGCGACGCCAAGTCGCTGGCCTGCCACCCGGCCACCACCACCCATCGCCAGTTGTCGGCCGAAGAGCAATTGCGCGCCGGGGTGCGGCCGGAAATGGTGCGTTTGTCGATAGGCATCGAACACATCGACGACATCCTGGCCGATGTCGACCAGGCGCTGGCGGCTGCCGCGTCTTAAGCCTTTGTGGGAACTTGTTTACGATTGAGAAAGAGGAATGCGCTGAGGATGCATGAGCATTGCGACGCCGGGCTCGCCGTGTCGCGCTTCGGAGGCGAAGCAGATCGTGAACAGGTTCTCAGCCGCGGCGTAGCACTTGCGGATTCATGCCGTTGGGCAGGTGGTGGTGCCATTTGCCGTCGAGAAAGCTTTGGATTACTTGCTGGACCTTGCCGTGCAGGGTCCAGCCGGCGTCTCGGGCGATGGCGGCCGCGGACAGCGGCTTGCCGTCGGCTTGAGGCGTAGGGGCCAGGTATTCCAGCGGGTGGTTCGCCAGCATAGGGTGGTCGATTTCCTCGCGCGACAACAAGGTCAGCTGATGGTGCAGCGGGTCGCGCGCGATGCGTTGATAGAGCGCGTCGATGATGTCTTCCGGGCCTTCCAGGATTTGCAGGAAGTCGTCGTTCAGCATCAGCAGCACGCTGACGACGCCCTGGCTGCGGTTGTGGTCGCGGAAACGACGGATGCGGTTTTGCATGGTCTCGGCGGAAACCGGGTGTTGGGCTGCGCTGCTGTAGATCAGGCGGATCATGTGCGCTCCTGCCGCGTGGCGAGTGCTCTTGTTTCAGTATAGCGGTTCAGAACCGCGTCAGCTTGAGCCAAGCCAAGGCGCAGGCGAGCGCCACGGCGGCGTGCAGCCAGGCGCGGCGGCGGAACAGTCGGGCGCTCTGCTGCGGCGACAGGGTGGTGATGATCAAGGGCCCGCCTTGGTCGTCGCCCTGCAGCAAGAGGGAGGCGGGCTGTCGCGCCAGCTCCTGCTGCAGGGCGAGGACTTCGCCTTGCGCCGCGGCGCGCGCCAGCGACCACTCTTGCTCGCTGAGCTGGCCGTCTCCGTCCAGGTCGAAGCGGCGCAGCAGGTCTTCCTTGTCGTGTTTCCATTCCGCCAGTTTGGCGCCGATGTCCAGGCGCAAGTCCAGAGCGCTGGCGCGGGGCTCCAGCCGGCGCAGCTGGCCGCGGACATAGATGGCCTCGCCTTCGTCTATCCATTCCTCTATCAGCAGCATGCCGTCCTCGTGCCAGCGGCGCCGGCGGCGGACGGCCACTTGCGCTGCCTCGGGAAGGATGGTGGCTTCCGCGTCGCCGTCCACCAGCAGGAAGCTGTCGTCGCTGCTGACCGCTGGCGGGTTGGTGCGGGTCGCCAGCCGGTTGGAGCGTTGCATGGCCCATGTCAGCCAGTCTTCCCAATCCAGCTTGCCGCGCTCGTCTATGCGCCAGCAGCGGTACCAGGCGCAGCGCCGGCCGCTCAAGGGGCTGTGGTTGGGCGCGCCCGGATGGCAGCGGGCCTGGCCGCATAATTCGACCTGGCCCAGCGCCGCGCTGGCCAGCCTGGAGGTGGGCGTGTCCGCTATTTGGCGATAATGGCGGTAATTCAGTCGCCAGCCTATCAGTCCGACCGCGGCGGCGATCAGCAGGCCGTGGCGAGCTTCGCCGCCAAGGAGCGATGCGGCGACGGCCAACAAATATAGGGCCAGGCCCAGGCCCGGCAGCAGGGAGGACGGCGCCGGCATGTCAGTGGCGCGCGAACAGCGCTTTCATGTCCACGTCGCGGGTTTCCGCGGCGGCGAAGCGCAGCGGCCGGGCCGGCGGGAAGTGGAACAGGCGGGCCAGCAGCACATCGGGGAACTGTTCAATGCGGGCGTTGTGGAGTTTGACCGCCTCGTTGTACAGTTCGCGGCGATCGGCCAGCGCTTCTTCCAGCTGGCTGATGCGCGCGCTCAGTTGAGAGAATTGCTGATCGGCCTGCAGCGCCGGATAGGCCTCGGCCACCGCGTACAGCTGAGCGATCAGGCCGTGCAAGCGGCCTTCCGCGGCGCCGAGGGCTTCCGGGTCGCGCGCGCGGGCGGAGTCGGCCACCGCGCCGCGGGCGGCCATCACTTGGCTCAGGGTTTCCTGTTCGAACTGGGCGTATTGCCGGCACACCTCGACCAGCTTGGGCAGTTCGTCGTGGCGCTGCTTGAGGATGACGTCGATATTGGCCCAGCTTTGCGTCAACTGGTGCTTCAAATTGACCAGCGCGTTGTAAAGCGTGATCAGGTAGAGAAAGACGACGGCGATGACGCCGAGAAAAACGGCGAGCTGCATGATGGGTCTCTCCGGAGGCAGGCGTCGCCGATGCGCGGCGTCCTTGCCGGCATTATCGTGCAAGGCCGTTTTTTTGTCTGCGCCCGGATTCGACCTCGCGCGGGCGGTTTGGAATTTGCAGGGGGAAGCGTGATTCGGATCAACATCATAGGCGCGGGGCGTCTGGGCAAGACCTTGGCGGCGCTGGCGCGGCGTTCCGGCCGCTACCGGGTGCAGGACGTGATGACGCGCGGCGCGGATTCCGCCGCCGCCGCCTGCGCCTTCATCGGCATGGGCCGAGCGGTGACCGAGTGGGCGGATGTGTCCGCCGCCGATCTTTATTTGCTGGCGGTGCCGGACGCGGCGATCGCCGATTGCGCGCAGCGGCTGGCGGCGGCGGGCGTGCCGGCCGGCGCCGTGGTGTTCCACGCCAGCGGCGTCAGCGGCTCCGAATTGTTGCGGCCGGCGGCGGCGCGCGGCGCGCACATCGGCAGCCTGCATCCGGCGTTCTCCTTCGCCGATCCCGCTGTCGCGCTGGAGAATTTTTCCGACGTGCTGTGCGCGCTGGAGGGCGACGCCGAGGCGTGCGCCGCTTTGCGAGAGTTGGCGCAGGCCATAGGCGGGCGGCCGTTTGAACTGGCCGACGGCGGCAAGCCGGCCTATCACGCGGCCTTGTCGGTGGCGTCCAATTATCTGGTGACGCTGACCGCCATTGCGCGGCACTTGGCCGGGCAGGGCGGCGTGCCGGAAGAATTGATTACGCCCTTGCTGGGCGGCCTGATGCGGCAGACCTTGGAGAACGCGCTGGCCTTGGGGCCGCAAGCGGCCTTGACCGGGCCCATCGCGCGCGGCGACGCGTCGACGGTGGCGCTGCATCTGCAGGTGTTGGACGACGAGGGCTTGCGCGCCGTCTATCAAGCCTTGGGCCGGCAGACGGCGGCGCTGGCCGGCGAGCGCCTGTCCGAGCCGGCGCGCCGGCAAGTGCTGAGCGCGTTGGGGGCCGCGGAGGACTCAGGGCCTGTTCAAAGTCTCGCGGGCTAGGACGAGACAAGGCGAAAACGGCCGAGCAAGCGGAGTGCGCGAGTGCTGCATGAGCGTTTCGAAGCCGGCACTCAGCGCACCATTTCCCTTCCGACGCGCAGCAGGCTTTGAATGGGCTCTCAGGCCGGTAGACCCACCTTGAACACCTGGCGCAGGTAAGCGAGGAAGGTTTCGTCGCTGCACATGGTCTTGCCCGGGCTGTCGGACAGCTTGGCCACCGGCTGGCCGTTGCAGCTGACCAGTTTGAGCACGATTTGCAGCGGCTCCAGCCCCATGTCGTTGGTGAAATGAGTGCCGATGCCGAAGCTGACCTGGATGTGCGGGCTGAAATGGCGGTGCAGGTCCAGCGCGCTGTCCACGCTCAGGCCGTCGCTGAAGGTCAGCATCTTGGTGGCCGGATCGATGCGCAGCTTGCGGTAATGCGCGATCGCCTTTTCACCCCATTGATAGGGGTCGCCGCTGTCGTGACGCAGGCCGTCGAACAGCTTGGCGAAGTAGAGGTCGAAGTCGGCCAGGAAGGCGTCCATGCCCACCACGTCGGTCAGCGCGATGCCGAGGTCGCCGCGGTATTCCTGCACCCAGGACTCCAGCGCCGCCTTCTGGAAATCGCGCAGCCGCACCCCCAGCGCCTGGAAGGCCTGGAAGAACTCGTGGGCCATGGTGCCTATCGGGGTGATGCCCAGCTTCCAGGCCAGGTAGACGTTGCTGGTGCCGCGGAAGATGTCCGGCAGCGCGTTGTTCAGGCGCTCCACCACGTGTTGCTGCCATTCCCGGCTGAAACGGCGGCGGGTGCCGAAGTCGGCGATCAGCAAGGGGAAGCGCTGCCGCTCGGCCTCGCCGTCGCGGAAGCGTTCCAGCACGGCGATCTTGGCTTCCAGCCGGCGCAGGCCCTCGGCGCGGACCTCGGCCGAATCCAGGCGGCGGAAATACAGCTCGTTGACGATGGCGAGCACGAAGATTTCAAAGAACATCGCCTGCACCAGCGGGCCCTTGATGCGGATCACCAGCTCCTCATCCTGGCAGGACACGGTGATGAAGCGCCGCTGCAGATGGAACAACTCCAGATAATCGACGAAATCGCTCTTGATGAAGCGCAGCGTGCGCAGGTGGGCCAGCTCTTCCTGAGTGAAGTGCAACTGGCACAGCCAGTCCAGCTGCGCTTCCAATTCCTTCTTCAACTGGGTCAGCGGCATGTCCGGGCGGTTGCGGCACTTGAACTCGTATTCGCCGTGGGAGGCGGGGAATTGGTGCAGCACCACTTGCAGCATGGTGAACTTGTAAAGGTCAGTGTCCAGCAGGGAGTGGATCAGCGGCGGAATCTTGGCCATGGTCGGGCTCAGGCGGCGTGAATGATGAAAATGGCCGGGCGCTTGTGCAGGTCCGGCGCGTCCTTGGGCCAGTCCTTGACCCGGCGGCTGACGATGGTCTGGCTCGGCAGGGTCAGGTCGCAGGCCACCGCCAGCCGGGTGGCCGGGGACAGGGTGTCGCGCAATTGTTGCAGCAGCGCGTTGTTGCGGTACGGCGTTTCAATGAAGACCTGGGTCTCGTTGCGCTGGCGCGAACGCTGCTCCAGCTCCTTGACGGTTTTGGCCTTGTCGGCGGCGTCCACCGGCAGATAGCCGTGAAAGGCGAAACACTGGCCGTTGGCGCCGCTGGCCATCAGCGCCAGCAGGATGGAGGAGGGGCCGATCAAGGGCTCCACCCGCAAGCCGCGCTCGTGCGCCAGCGCCACCAGTTGCGCGCCGGGGTCGGCCACCGCCGGGCAGCCCGCTTCGGAAATCAGGCCCAGGTCGTGGCCGTCCAGCAGCGGCTGCAGCAGGGCGGCGACGTCGGCGGCCGGGGTGTGCTCGTTCAGCGTGCTCATGGCCAGTTCGCGGATGGGCGCGCTGACGCCCAGCGCCTTCAGATGTCTGCGCGCGGTTTTTTCGGCTTCCACCACGAAGCGGGTCAGGTGCAACACCTTGGCGCGCTCGGCTTCGGGCAGCCAGGCGATGGATTCGTCGCCCAAGGGGGCGGGGATCAGAAACAGGGTGCCGCTCATCGCAAAATCTCCACGCCTTCGTTGGCCAGCATCGTAATCAGTTTGAACAGCGGCACGCCGATCAGCGCGTTGGGGTCGTCGGATTCCACGCGTTCCAGCAGCGAGCCGCCAAGGCCCTCGCTCTTGGCGCTGCCGGCGCAGTGCAGCGCGTCCGGCTCGCGTTCCAGATAGTTGCGGATCTGCGCTTCGTTCAGTTCGCGCAGCGTGACGCGGGTGATGCCCACCGCTTCCTGCAGGCGGTCCTCGGCGCTGTTGTACAAGGCCAGCGCCGAGTGGAAGACCACGGTGCGGCCGCTCATCCATTGCAGCATCTTGACGCCGTTTTCAAACGATCCTGGCTTGCCTATCTGCTGTCCGTCAAGCAAAGCCACCTGGTCGGAGCCTATGATCAGCGCTTGCGGGTGCTTGTCCGCCAGCGATTGCGCCTTGGTGCGCGCCAGCCTCACCGCGGTTTCCAGCGCGGTCTGGCCCGGCAGCGGGGTTTCGTCGCACACCGGCGGTTCGGCGTGGAAGGGCAGGCCCAGGCGGGCGATGATTTCTTGGCGGTAGCGGGAAGTGGAGGCCAGTACGATCTGCATGATGTGGACGTCGCTTGTTGCGGAGCCGGGGCGGCCTGACGGCGCGCGCGGAGGGCTCCTTGTTTCTTTTGACAAATCAGGGGAATGGATTGTACCATGCGAGGTTTATGTCTAAACCGATTTTGATCGATCCGCTCAAGTTCGCCCGGGAAGGGCGTTCGCAGGCCGGCAAACTGCCGGTTGGCGAGCTGGATGAGCGTGTGCACAGCGACCTGTCCGACACCTCCGGGGACGTGGAATACGCCCTGGACGGTTTTCGCGACCGGTTGAACCGTTTGTCGCTGCGTCTTCATTTGTCGGCGGAACTCAAAGTGACCTGCCAGCGCTGCATGGAAAGCATGCCTTACAGCCTGGACACCGATTCGGTGGTCACCTTGTTTACCGACCCGGACAAGCTGGAAGAAGCTTGCGAGCAAGACGAAGAGCTGGACGCGATCATCGCCGAACCGGAACTGAACCTGACGGCGCTGATCGAAGACGAAATCATTATGGGCTTGCCGCTATCGCCGAAACACGACGACTGCGGCAGGGAAACTCTCTCGCTCGCCAAGGCTGACAAGCCCAATCCGTTTGCGGTGCTGGCGGCGCTTAAGAGACCCAAGTCCGAGTAAAACCCGGATTCGAACCGAATCTACTTGAATTTCTTAGGAGTCGACCATGGCTGTTCAACAGAACAAAAAGTCCCCGTCCAAGCGCGGCATGCATCGTGCACACGATTTTCTGACCGCCCCGGCATTGGCTGTAGAAGCCACCACCGGCGAAGCGCATCTGCGCCACCACATCAGCCCGAACGGTTTCTACCGCGGCCGCAAAGTTGTGAAGACCAAGGGCGAGTAATCTCCCCGTTTTCCTACTTTCCCCACTGATTAGGCAGCACTATTACCGCACTCGTTGATGACTATCACCGTCGCGGTTGATGCAATGGGCGGTGACGTTGGCCTCAAGGTTACCGTCCCTGCATCGATCCAATTCCTGCAGAACCATCCCGACACCCGTTTGATTCTTGTTGGCGACCAGCCGGCCCTAGAGGCGGAACTGGACGCGCATCAAGGCGTCGCGCGTGAACGCATCCGCATCCAGCACGCCACCCAAGTGGTGGGCATGGATGAGGCGCCTCAGCTCGCCTTGAAGAACAAGAAAGATTCGTCGATGCGGGTGGCCATCAATCTGGTCAAAGAGGGCGAGGCTCAGGCCGCCGTGTCCGCCGGCAACACCGGCGCGCTGATGGCGACCGCGCGTTTCGTGCTCAAGACCATTCCCGGCATCGACCGTCCCGCCATCGCCAAAATGCTGCCCACCGTCAAGGGCTCGTCTTGCGTGCTGGATTTGGGCGCCAACGTCGATTGCACCCCGGAACAACTGTTGCAGTTCGGCATCATGGGGTCCGAACTGGTGGTGTGCCTCAGCGGCAACGCCAGTCCCAGCGTCGGCCTGCTGAACATCGGCTCGGAAGACATCAAGGGCAACGACAACATCAAGAAGACCGCAGAACTGCTGCGCCAGTCCGAACTCAATTTCCACGGCAACGTGGAGGGCGACGACATCTGTAAAGGCACGGTGGATGTGGTAGTCTGCGACGGTTTCACCGGCAACGTGGCTTTGAAGACAGCTGAGGGGCTGGCTCACATGTTCGCCGTGTTCCTGCGCGAAGAGTTTGGCCGTAGTTGGTGGACGCGTTTGTGCGCGTTGGCCGCGCTGCCGGTGCTAAAACTGTTCAAGAAGCGCATCGATCCCCGTCGCTACAACGGCGCCAGCTTGCTGGGGCTGCGCGGCATCGTGGTGAAAAGCCACGGCGGGACCGATGTCACAGGATTCCGTTACGCGCTGGAGCAGGCTTGCGAGGAAGCCGGCTCCGACGTGATTGGTCACATCGCCGACCGGATTGCGCACCAATTAAACAATCTCAAGCAGTCCGAGGCGGAAGCGAACTGACAACCATGGGCTATTCCCGCATTCTAGGCACCGGCAGCTTTCTGCCCGAGCAGGTGCTCACCAATGCGCAGTTGGCCGAACGCGTGGATACCAGCGACGAGTGGATAGTCTCGCGCACCGGCATCCACGCGCGCCATATTGCCGCAGAAGAACACAAAACCAGCGATCTCGCGCTCAAGGCGGCGGAAGCCGCTATCCAGAGCGCGGGCATCGACAAGCGCGAGATCGATCTGATCATCGTCGCCACCACCACGCCCGACATGGTCTTCCCCAGCACCGCCTGTCTGTTGCAGGAAAAGCTGGGCATTCCCGGCTGCGCGGCGTTCGACGTGCAGGCGGTGTGCGCCGGCTTCATGTTCGCGCTGGTGACCGCCAACAACTACATCAAGAGCGGCATGGCCCGCCGCGCCCTGGTGGTGGGCGCGGAAATCATGTCGCGGGTGCTGGACTGGGACGACCGCCGCACCTGCGTGCTGTTCGGCGACGGCGCCGGCGCGGTGATTCTCGGCGACTCCGAGGAGCCGGGCATCCTGCACGCCAAGCTGGCGGCGGACGGCCGCTACAAGGACATTCTCAACACCCCGGCCCAGATTTCCGGCGGCAAGATCCAGGGCATGCCCTATCTGCACATGGACGGCCCGGCGGTGTTCAAATTCGCGGTCAAGGCCTTGTCCGACATCGCCGCCAAGACGCTGGCGGAAGCCGGCGTCGACAAGAGCGAAGTGGACTGGCTGGTGCCGCATCAGGCCAATCTGCGCATCATCGAATCCACCGCCAAGCATTTGGGCTTGCCGATGGAACGGGTGATCGTCACATTGCCGCAACAGGGCAATACTTCCGCCGCGTCGATTCCGCTGGCCTTGGACTGCGCGGTGCGCGACGGGCGCATTCGTCCAGGCCAGACCGTATTGCTGGAAGGCATAGGCGGCGGTTTCGCCTGGGGCGCTGTATTGTTGAAGATCTGATCCAAACATTGGCGCGCAAGCCGCCGACGGCTGACCGTGAGGTCACTAGCCTCAGCGATATTTGATCGTTAGGCTTGGCAGACGTCGCCGGTTTGCGTCATTCTTGCGTCGAATTCTCAGGAGTCGACTATGGCGTTTGCATTTCTGTTCCCGGGCCAAGGCTCGCAAAGCTTGAAAATGATGGACGGCTTTGCCGACCTGCCCGTGGTGAAACACACTTTTGACGAAGCATCGGACGCCTTGAGCGTCGACCTGTGGGCGATGCTGCAGGCGGACTCGGCCGACGAGATCAACGCCACCGTCAACACCCAGCCCATCATGCTGGCCGCCGGCTACGCCACTTATCTGGCCTGGCAGGAGTTGAACGGCCGGCAGCCGACGCTGGTGGCCGGCCACAGCCTGGGCGAATACACCGCCCTGGTGGCGGCGGCGGCCTTGCCCTTCGCCGAAGCGGTGAAGCTGGTGCGCCTGCGCGCCGAGGCGATGCAGTCCGCGGTGCCGGTCGGCGTCGGCGCGATGGCCGCCATCCTGAACCTGTCCGACGAGGACATCCGCGCCGCCTGCGCGGAAGCGGCTCAGGGCGAAGTAGTGGAAGCGGTCAACTTCAATTCGCCTGGGCAGGTGGTGATCGCCGGCCATAAAGGGGCGGTGGAGCGGGCGATGGAGCAGTGCAAGGCCCGCGGCGCCAAGCGCGCGCTGCCCTTGCCGGTGTCGGTGCCTTCGCATTGCGCGCTGATGCGGCCGGCGGCGGAACAACTGGCCGCGGCGCTGGAGCAGGCGGACATCAGCGCGCCGGCCATCCCGGTGCTGCACAACGCCGACGTGGCCAGCTACAACGAGCCGGCGCAGATTCGCGACGCGCTGACCCGCCAGCTGTACATGCCGGTGCGCTGGACCGAAACCATCCAGAAGCTGGCCGCCGACGGCGTGACGCAGATGGCGGAATGCGGTCCGGGCAGAGTGCTGGCCGGCCTGGCCAAGCGCATCGACGGCAACGTCAAATGCCTGGCGCTGACCGATGTGGCGGCGCTGGAAGCCGCCCGCGGCGAACTGAACTGAATGCAATGCGGCCTCGCGAAGACGGGGCCGGGATAACGATAAGGAGACTGCAATGAGCCTGCAAGGCAAAGTGGCATTGGTCACCGGCGCGTCGCGCGGCATCGGCGCGGCGATCGCCGCGGCGCTGGCCGCCGAAGGGGCCGTGGTGATCGGCACCGCGACCAGCGAGGCCGGCGCAGCGAGCATCCACGAGCGTCTGTCCGCACAGGGCGGCGCCGGCCGGGTGTTGAATGTGACCGAGGCCGGCGCGATCGACGCGCTGGTCGAAGCCATCGAGAAAGAATTCGGCGCGATCGCGATCCTGGTCAATAATGCCGGCATCACCCGCGACGGCTTGCTGATGCGGATGAAGGACGAGGACTGGGACGACATCATGGACACCAATCTGAAATCGGTGTTCAAGGCGTCCAAGGCGGTGCTGCGCGGCATGATGAAGGCGCGCTTCGGCCGCATCATCAATATCGCCTCGGTGGTGGGCGTGTCCGGCAATCCGGGTCAGACCAACTACTCGGCGGCCAAGGCCGGCATCATCGGCTTCACCAAGTCGATGGCGCGCGAAGTGGGCAGCCGCAACATCACCGTCAATTGCGTGGCTCCCGGCTTCATCGACACCGACATGACCCGCGCGCTGCCGGAGGCGCAACGCGCGGCGCTGGTCGAACAGATCGCCCTGGGTCGCCTGGGCGACGCCAAGGATATCGCCGACGCCGCCGCGTTTTTGGCGTCGGATCGCGCTGGCTACATCACCGGCCAGACGCTGCATGTCAACGGCGGCATGTTGATGCCGTGAACGAGCTTGCGGCCCGCCTGGAGATTTAGGTAGGCTGCTCTAATTTTTTTTTGTAGAATACCGGGGTTTTGTTATCCCGAATCAGAAAGGTCAAGGGTTTAAACAAATGGAAAACATCGAAGCGCGCGTTAAGAAGATCGTTGCCGAACAACTGGGCGTGAACGAAGCCGAAGTGAAAATCGAATCTTCGTTCGTGGACGATCTGGGCGCCGACTCCCTCGACACCGTTGAGCTGGTAATGGCTCTGGAAGAAGAGTTCGAGTGCGAAATTCCGGATGAAGAGGCCGAGAAGATCACCACCGTTCAGCAAGCCGTCGACTACGTCACTGCCCACCTGAACAAGTAATTCCTTCCCTTTCGAGGGGTATTAGGACCTCTGCCCGGAGCCTTCTGGTCTCTTCGCAGAGGTCTTTTGCCAAGAGGATGCCAAACGCGCGTTTGATCCCTGCCAAACCGCAGGGCATCGCAATGCGCGGACGGTCTCGTGGGGGAGACTGCCCTCCCATTTCTCACGGAGATTCTTCGTGTCAAAACGCAGAGTTGTAGTAACCGGCCTGGGCCATGTGTCCCCGGTCGGCAATGATGTCGCCACCGGTTGGGCCAATTTGCTGGCCGGCAACAGCGGCATCGCCAAGATTACCCGTTTCGACGCCAGCGACATGGCTTGCCAGATCGCCGGCGAAGTGAAGGGCTTTGAGATCAGCGACTATATTTCGCCGAAGGAGGCCCGCCGCAACGACCTGTTCATTCACTACGGCATCGCCGCGGCCTTGCAGGCGGTGGCGGACGCGGGCCTGGACGACATTCCGAGCCTGGACAAGACCCGGGTCGGCGTCAACATCGGTTCCGGCATCGGCGGCCTGCCGCTGATCGAGGAAACCGGCGTGGCCTTGCAAGAAGGCGGCCCGCGCAAGATCGGTCCGTTCTTCATCCCGGGCTCGCTGATCAATCTGATCGCCGGCCAGGTCTCCATCCTGAAAGGTTATCAGGGTCCGACCTACGGCATCGTGTCCGCCTGCACCACCGGCGCGCACTGCATCGGCGACGCGGCGCGGATGATCCAGTACGGCGACGCCGACGTGATGGTGGCCGGCGGCGCCGAAGGCGCGGTTTCGCGGCTGGGCATCGGCGGCTTCGCCGCGATGAAGGCCTTGTCCACGCGCAACGACGACCCGGCCACGGCCTCGCGTCCCTGGGACAAGGGCCGCGATGGTTTCGTGATGGGCGAGGGCGCCGGCGTGCTGGTGCTGGAAGACTACGAGCACGCGGTCAAGCGCGGCGCGAAGATCTACGCCGAGCTGATAGGCTTCGGCATGAGTTCGGACGCGCACCACATCACGGCGCCCAGCGCCGAGGGCCCGGCGCGCGGCGTGAGCAACGCGCTGCGCGACGCCGGCGTCAACGCCGACCAGGTGCAGTACGTGAACGCTCACGGCACGTCCACGCCCTTGGGCGACGCCAACGAGACCACGGCGCTCAAGATGGCTTTCGGCGACCACGCCAAGAAATTGGTGGTCAACTCCACCAAGTCGATGACCGGCCACTTGCTGGGCGGCGCCGGCGGCGTAGAGGCGATCTACACCATTCTGGCGGTGCATAACCAAATCTCGCCGCCCACCATCAACCTGCACGATCAGGATGTGGAGGCCGGCTGCGATCTGGATTATGTGGCCAATACCGCGCGCGAGATGAAGATCGACATCGGCATCTCCAACTCCTTCGGTTTTGGCGGCACCAACGGCACGCTGGTGTTCAAGCGCGTCTGATCGCCGTCTTGTCGATTGACAGTCCGAACCGCTGCGCTACACTCGCAGCGGTTTTTCTTTGTTTTCACGTCGTCCGCCCTGAAAGCGGGCGGCAAGCTGCGCCGGGCTGCCGGCCCGGGACTTCTCGATGTTCACTCAGAAACTGGATTTTGCGCCGGACCTGCTGGCGATGCATGCGGCGGATCCGCAAACCTTTCCGTACTTGATGATGTCCTCCGGCGAGGCCGGCTGGGACCTGTTGCTGCTGGAAGAAGGGCGCGAGCTGTTTTACGCCGGCGAGGGCGGCGATTTCATGCGCCGCTTGGCGGAGTTCAAGCCGCAGCCGGTCGACAACCGCCATCAACTGCCCTTTGTCGGCGGGCATTTCCTTTACCTCGGCTACGACCTGCTGTCCGAGTTCGAGCCCAGCGTGGCCGAGGCGCTGCCGGACAGCTTTCCGCTGGCGGCGCTGGCGCGCACCCCGGCGGCGGTGCTGGTGGACCGCCGCGAGGGCTGCGGCTGGATCGTGGCGGAAAGCGCCGAATTGTGGCAGCGGGCCTTGAGCCTGGCCCAGGCGGCGCCGGCCTTCGCGCCGCGCCCGGTGGTGTTGCGGGATCTGGAGGAAGATCCGCCGCAGTGGTATACCGACGCGGTGGTTCGCCTCAAGCGCTACATCTACGAAGGCGATGTGTTCCAGGTGAATATTTCGCGCGGCTGGCGCGCCGAGCTGGAAACCGGCATCGCCGCGGCCGACCTGTTCTTCGCCCTGCGCCGCGCCAACCCGGCGCCGTTTTCCGCCTTGGCGGATTTCGGCGACGCGCAGATCGTCAGCTCGTCGCCGGAGCGGCTGGTGCGGGTGCGCGACGGCTGGGCGGAAACGCGGCCCATCGCCGGCACCCATCCGCGCTCGCCGGACCCGGCGGAAGACGCCGCCTTGAAGCAGCGGCTGATCTCCAGCGTCAAGGAGCGGGCCGAGCACGTGATGTTGATCGATCTGGAGCGCAACGACCTGGGCCGCATCTGCCAGCCCGGCAGCGTCGAGGTCAATGAATTGATGGCGGTGGCCAGCTACGCCTATGTCCATCACATCGAATCCAACGTCCGCGGCCGCCTGCGCCCCGGCGTCGGCCCGGCGGAAACGCTGCGCGCCTTGTTTCCCGGCGGCACCATCACCGGCTGTCCCAAGGTGCGCACCATGCAAATCATCCGCGAGCTGGAAAACAGCGCGCGCCGCGCCTATACCGGCAGCCTGGGCTATCTCAACCGCGACGGCAGCATGGACCTGAACATCCTGATCCGAACCTTCATGCAAGAGGGCGGCGCGCTGCGTTTTCGCGCCGGCGGCGGCATCGTCGCCGATTCCGACCCCGAGCGCGAACTGCAGGAAACCCGCCACAAGGCGCGGGGCCTGCTGCGGGCGCTGGGCGTGGAGCAGGCCTGATGGCGATGCTGATCAACGGCCGGCCCGACGATAGGATAGCCGCGGCGGATCGCGGCCTGGCCTACGGCGACGGCGTGTTCCGCACCCTGGAGCTGCTGAACGGCCGGCCGCGCTTGTGGACCTGGCAGTACGCGAGGCTGTGCGAGGACGCGCGCAGGCTGCGGCTGCCGCCGCCCGAGGAGGCTTTGCTGTTGGCCGAGTTGGCGGCGGCGGGCGAGGGCATGTCGCGCGCCGCGGCCAAGATCGTGCTGACCCGCGGCGCGGGCGCGCGCGGCTACGCGATGCCGGAGACGGCGTCGTGCACCCGCATCGTCAGCGCCGCGGCCTGGAACGGCTATCCGCGGGAGCGGGAGGAACAGGGCGTGACGGCGCGCTGGTGCGAAACCCGCCTGGCCTTGCAGCCGGCGCTGGCCGGGATCAAGCATTTGAACCGGCTGGAGAACGTGCTGGCGCGCTCGGAGTGGCAAGATCCCGCCATCGCCGAAGGCCTGATGCTGGACATGGAAGGCTGGGTGGCGGAAGGCACGATGAGCAATGTCTACCTACTGGAAGGCGAGGCGATCGTTACGCCCAGGCTGGACCGCTGCGGCGTCAACGGCGCGGTGCGGGATTGGTTGACCGCGCATTGTTTGGATATCGGACGCCCTTTTACTGAAACGCGACTTTCCGCGCGGCGCTTGATTGACGCCGATGCGGTGTTTCTCTCCAATAGCCTAATGGGTATCTGGCAGATTACCCGCTTGGGCGAACGCGGTTGGACTCCTCATCCGCTGCTGCGCGCCCTGCAACACAGCCTGTCGCTTCAAGCCTGAAGGCTGAAGCTTGGCGCCGGGAGGGCAGTTCCCGGCCCGCAGGCAGGCCTGCCCAGACCGCGTCTGTTCCCTTGTCCCATGCCGCCCTTGCCGGGCGGATCTCCATTCTTCCGACTGGCGCGCCGTGTCCGGACCGGGCATGGCGGCAAGCGCACGCGCGGATCGCGAACAACATTAGACCAAGCTCAGAGAGGTTGCCGTGAAATTGATCCTTAAACTACTGGCCGGCATGGCGGTTGGCCTGGCGCTGGGGCTATGGGCCCCCGACGGCCCGCTGGCCCTGCTGATGACTTTCAAAGCCCTGTTCGGGCAGTTCATCGGCTTCATGATTCCGCTGATCATCGTGTTCTACATCATGAGCGGCATCGCCGCGCTGGAGTCCAACTCCGGCAAGATGCTGGGCTGGACCGTGGGCCTGGCCTACTGCTCCACCATCCTGTCCGGACTGGCGGCTTTCGCCGTCGCTTCCGGCGCGCTGCCGTCGCTGATCGCCCAGGGCGTGCACGCCACCGACAAGCCGGCGGCGATCAAGGCCTTGTTCACCCTGGAGATCAAGCCGCTGTTCGACGTGATGACCGCCTTGATGCTGGCCTTCGTGTTCGGTCTCGGCATCGCCGTCACCCGCGCGCAGCGTCTCAAGGAAGTCGTGGACCAGGGCAAGGACATCGTGGAGCTGGTGCTGGCCAAGGTGCTGATTCCCTTGTTGCC
Organism: Chromobacterium sp. LK11; assembly: GCF_001043705.1. NCBI lineage: Bacteria > Pseudomonadati > Pseudomonadota > Betaproteobacteria > Neisseriales > Chromobacteriaceae > Chromobacterium > Chromobacterium sp. LK11. The sequence goes on along the minus strand of NZ_LDUR01000027.1, from coordinate 42,571 downwards.
GGCTTATATCGCCTGCGTCTTCGCCGAGATGGCGGCGGACGGCTCGGTGTTTTCCACGCTGAAAACTTTCGGCGTGGTGCTGGTGCTGGCCATCGCCATGCACTGGATCTGGCTGACCCTGCTGTACACGGTGACCGGTCTCGCCAGCGGCCGCAATCCCTGGTCCTTGATCCGCAATATGTTGCCGGCCTATCTGACCGCGCTGGGCACCATGTCGTCGGCGGCGACGATTCCGGTGGCGCTGCGTTCGGCCAAGCAGATGAAGGTGTCCGGCCCGGTGGCGGATTTCGTGATGCCGCTGTGCGCCACCATTCACCTGTGCGGTTCCACCATCACCCTGGTCACCTGCGCCACCGCGGTGATGCTGATGACGGCCGGCCTGGACGTGCCGAGTTGGGACGTGATGTTCCCCTTCATCCTGCTTCTGGGCGTGACCATGGTGGCGGCGCCGGGCGCGCCGGGCGGGGCGGTGATGTCGGCGCTGGGCATCCTGGCCAGCATGCTGCATTTCCCCGAAGCCAGCCTGGCTCTGATGATTGCGCTCTATCTGGCGCAGGACAGCTTCGGCACCGCCTGCAACGTCACCGGCGACGGCGTGATCGCGCTGTGGCTGGACCGCATCATGGGCCGGCCGGCGGAGGAGGCGGAAGCCAAGCCGGCTTCGCAGCAGGCCTGAATCCGATTCATAGATTTATGTGAACTATACAACGAGCATTTAATTATTTTTAGAGATAAAGAGAGCCATGTATATTGAGCGGGTCTTTCTGGCGCAGTAGAGCGCTGGCGGCTTCGGCGGCGCTGTCGCCGGGAAGCCGGCCTCTTTTTGTTTGCCGGTTCAACGGAACCGCATGCAGGTTTCTCTCGTATCCTGTTTGGGCCGAACGATGTTCGGCCCTTTTTCTTGTTTTGGTTTTCTTGGCGCATGCCGGGAGGCGCGATGTCGGCGATGGCGGAGTGTGAGGCGGCGGTTTGGGATCTGGGCGCGCAGCGCGTGCAGGCGGCCTTGCCGCAGCTGAATCAGATGCTGGCGCGGCACGGCTTCGAGGCGGAGCCCTTGTCCTGGCGCGAGGCGCGCGTGCGCGGCCGCCACGAGGACTGGCGTTTTCGCAGCGTGTTCCAGCCGGTGTACCGCTTGCAGGACGGCGAGCCTAAGCTGTGGTCGGTGGAAGCGCTGGCGCGGGTGTCGGACCGCTTTGGCGGCCAGCTGATCCCCACGGTGCTGTTCGCCGCGGAAACCACGCCGCGCCGCACCGTCTACGTGGACCGGCAGCTGCGCTGTCTGCATCTGCTCAATTTCCTGCTGCAGGCGCCGCCGCCGGGCCTGGTGCTGTCGCTCAACGTCAACGCCCAGCACCTGGTGAACGTCAGCGAGGCGCACGGACGGTTCTTCGCCGAGGCCTTGCAGCTGCTGGGCGTGGAGCCGCGCCATGTCTGCCTGGAAATCGTCGAGGACGCGGTCAGCGACCCAGTGCGGCTGCACGGCGCGGTGCAGCGCTATCGCGACCTCGGCTTCCTGATCTCCCTGGACGATTTTGGCCAGGGCGCGTCCAATCTGGAACGGGTGTGGCTGCTGGAGCCGGACTACGTCAAGCTGGACAAGGTGCTGATGCGGCGCGCGCTGATGCGTCCCGCGCTGCGCGACAAGCTGGCCGAGCTGGTGGCCATCCTGAAGCTGCACGGCGCCAAGGTGGTGGGCGAGGGCATAGAAAGCGAGATGCAGCTGGACATCGCCCGCGCCGCCGGCTGCGACTTCGTCCAGGGCTTCCATCTGGCGCGGCCGGCGGACAGCCTGAGCTGGCCTAGTTCTTAGAGCCTGTTCAAAGTCTCGCGAGCTAAGGCGAGGCAAGGCGAAAACAGCTGTCTTACAGTAGATGCGCATTTCGAAGCGCTACTCGCCGTGCAAGGTCTCACGACGCGCAGCGGAGCGTAAACAGGTTCTCAATTCAGCGGCTGAAACCACTCCTCATGACGACTCAGCGCCGCCAGCCCGCACTCGGCGCTGGCTTCCAGCCAGACGCGGCGGAAAACGTCGGCGTCGCTTATCCCCTCGTAGACTTCCATCCAGGTGCTGGCGTCGTCGCGGCGGCGCAGCAGGCGGCCGGCGACGCCGGTGCGCGTCAGCAGCGCGGACTGCAGCGTCCGCAGGCGGGCGAGCAGCGCCGCGTCGCCGGCGTCGGTCTTGAAATAGCAATACAAGCTGTGGCTCATTCCGGGCTCCTTGGGTGGGGCGGACGCCATCGCGCCGCAACAGCATGGTTGTCAGCCATCGTTAGGCAGGTATGATAGCTGTTCTGTGTTCCAAGGCCATGGATAGAGGAGAAGCGGTGCAGCAAGGGATGGATACCCTGGTGGTGGTGGGCGTCGGCCTGATCGGCGGCTCTTTCGCCTTGTCGCTGAAGCGCGCGGGCTTGGCGCGGCATGTGATCGGCGTTGGACGCACCCGGGAAAACCTGGAGCGGGCGCTGGAGCTGGGCGTGGTGGACGAGATCAGCCAGGATCTGGCTGAGGTGGCCGAACGCGCCGATCTGGTGCTGCTGGCTTCACCGGTAGGCCAGATGGGCGCGCTGATGGCGGCGATGGCGCCGCGGCTGCGGCCGGAGGCGGTGGTTACCGACGCCGGCAGCACCAAGGGCGACGTGGTGGAGTTGTACCGTCGGCATTTGCCGAAGCAACTGGCGCATTGCGTGCCGGCCCACCCCATTGCCGGCTCCGATCTGTCCGGCGCCACCGCCGCGCAGTACGGTTTGTACGAAAACCGCAAAGTGGTGCTGACGCCCTTGCCGGAGACGCAGCCTGCCGTCGCCGAGCGAGTGGCGGCGCTGTGGCGCGCCTGCGGCGCGGAAATCCATCAGATGACGGCAGAGGAGCACGACGCGGTGTTCGCCACCGTCAGCCACCTGCCGCACTTGCTGGCCTTCGCCTATGTGGACATGGTGGCGGGCAAGGCCGACGCCGAGCGTTGCTTCGATTTCGCCGCCACCGGTTTTCGCGATTTCACCCGCATCGCCGGCAGCCATCCGGAAATGTGGACCGACATCAGCCTGGCCAACCGCGAGGCGCTGTTGGAGGAGCTGGACCGCTACCGCGCCGGGCTGGACCAATTGCGCCAGCTGCTGGCGGCCGGCGACGGCGAGCGGCTGGCGGAACGCTTCGGCGCGGCGCGCGGCGCGCGCACGCGCTGGCATCAGCAATTCATGCGCAAGGGCTGAACATGGACGGCAAAGTGGTGTTGATCACCGGCGCGTCGCGCGGCATAGGCGCGGTGACCGCGCGTCTGGCGGCGGCGGAGGGCTGGCGCGTCGCCGTCAATTACCGCAGCGACCGGGCCGGAGCGGAGGCGGTGGCGGCCGAGCTGCAGAGCGCGGGCGCCGATGCCGCCGTGTTTTGCGCCGACGTCGCGCTGGAGGCGGAAATCGTTAGCTTGTTCGACGCGGTGGCGGCGCATTACGGCCGCCTCGACGCCTTGGTCAACAATGCCGCCGTCACCGCGCCGATAGGGCGGCTGGAGGACTATTCGGCGGAACGGGTGGAGCGGGTGCTGCGCAGCAATGTGCTGGGCCCCATTCTCTGCTGCCGCGAGGCGGTGCGCCGGATGTCCACCCGTCGCGGCGGCGCAGGCGGAGCCATCGTCAACGTTTCTTCCGCCGCGTCGCGGCTGGGCTCGGCCGGCGAGTACGTCGACTACGCCGCCAGCAAGGGCGCGATCGATACCCTGACCCTGGGCCTGGCGCGCGAGGTGGCCGCCGAAGGCGTCCGCGTCAACGCGGTGCGCCCGGGCCTGATCCATACCGGCATTCATGCCGCCAGCGGCGAGCCCGGCCGGGTGGAGCGTCTGGCCGGCAGCGTGCCGATGGGGCGCGGCGGCGAGGCCGAGGAAGTGGCCGCCGCCATCGTTTGGCTGTTGTCCGACGCCAGCTCCTTTTGCACCGGCAGCCTGCTGGACGTCAGCGGCGGTCGCTGAGCCAGCGCTCGCGCATCAAGTTCAGAAACTGGGTCACCAGCGGCGCGTCTTCGTCCTGACGGGTGGCCAGCCCCATCGCCAGATACGCGCCTTCGTCCAGCAGCGGCACATAGCGCACGCCGGGCAGCCGCACGCATTCCAGCGGCGAAGGCAGGATGGCGATGCCGAGTCCGGCGGCCACCAGGCCAATCTGGGTGATCGCTTCGCCTGCCTCCTGCCGCGGCCGCCAATCCATGTCTTGGCGGCGCGCCAGTTCGCGCAGCACCGTGTTCAAGCCGGTGCCGGCCTCCTGGGGGTAGCCGATCAGGCTTTCCCCGCGCAATTGCTCCAGCCGCAGCGCCGGCTGGCCGGCCAGGGCATGGTCGGCGCTGATCACCACCCGCAGCGCGTCTCGCTGCAATTCCACCACCGCGATGTCCGCCATGAGCTCCAGGCCGCTGAAGCGCACGAAGCCTATGTCCAGCCGCCGTTGCTGCAAAGCCTGGTATTGGTCGGCGGTGAACATCTCGCGCAGTTTGAGCCGCACTTCAGGAAAGCGCTGGCGGTAGTCGTGCAGGCCGGCGTGCAGGATGGGGGACAGGGGCAGCGAGGAAGTGAAGCCTATGCTCAGCTCGCCGATCTCGCCGCGCGCGGCGCGCCGGGCTTCCATCGCGGCCAATTCCGCGTCGGCGAGAATGCGCTGGGCGCGGCCCAGGAATTGGCGGCCGGCCTCGGTCAGCTCCACCTTGCGCTGGTGGCGGCGCAGCAGCCGCACGCCCAATTCCGCTTCCAGCGCCTGGATCTGCTGGCTGAGCGGGGGCTGGCCGATGTGCAAGCGCTGGGCGGCGCGCGTGAAGTGCAGCTCTTCGGCCACGGCGACGAAGTAGCGCAGATGGCGTAGTTCCATAATTGATATTTTAAACGTATCAAATGATGGGTAAATATATATTGGACTGCGTCTCAAGCCAAGACTAAGCTCGAAGTCATATTTCGCATTGAAAGCTTTTCATGTCCGCCGATTCGTCTTCTTCCTGCGTTTGCGCCGTCGCGCCGCCGTCGTCCGAACCTCGTCTTCCCCCGGTCAAGCTGCAGGCCGGCACCGCCGAATTCCGCGCCACGGCGCGGGCGATGTTCGTCGGCGGCTATTGCACCTTCGCCATGCTCTACGGCGCTCAGCCGCTGATGCCCATGTTCGCCCAGGATTTCGCCCTGTCGCCGGCCGCCTCCAGCGGCGTGGTGTCCCTGGCCACCGGCAGCCTGGCGCTGAGCCTGATTCCCGCCGGCCTGCTGGCGGACCGGCTGGGCCGACGGCCCTTGATGAACGCGGCGCTGGCGCTGGGCGCGTTGCTGATGCTGTTGTCGGCGCTGGCGGACAGCTTCCAGCATTTGCTGTGGCTGCGCGCGGCTTTCGGCGTGGCCCTGGCCGGCTTGCCGGCGGTGGCGATGACGTATTTGAGCGAAGAGGTGGACGCCAAATCGCTGGGCCACTCGATGGGCCTGTACATCGCCGGCAACGCGCTGGGCGGGATGAGCGGCCGTTTCATCGCCTCCTTGCTGGCCGATCACCTGGGCTGGCGCTGGGCGCTGCTGACGCTGGCCTTGCTCGGCGTGGCCGGCGCCTGGCTGTTCTGGCGCAACCTGCCGCCGTCGCGCCATTTCCAGCCGCGCCGGCACGATCTGGGCCGCATGTGGCGGGAAGCCAAGGCCTTGTTCCGCGACGCCGGTCTGCCCTGGCTGTTCGTCAGCGCCTTTCTGTTGTCCGGCTGCTTCGTCAGCTTGTACAACTACCTGGGTTTCCGTCTGTTGGCCGCGCCGTTCAATATGAGCCAGAGCCTGCTGGGGCTGGTGTTCTCGCTGTACATCGTCGGCGTCTGGTCGTCGGCCTGGGTCGGCAAGTTGTCGGACCGTCTGGGCCGGCGCAATGTGCTGTGGCTGATGGTGCTGGCCATGTTGCTGGGGCTGGCGCTGACCTTGAGCGACCACATCGTTGCGCTGGTGGCCGGCATCGCCCTGTTCACCTTCGGTTTCTTCGCCGGCCATTCGGTGGCCAGCAGCTGGGTGGGGCTGCGGGCGCGGCAGGGGCGGGCCTTGGCCTCGGCCATTTATCTGAGCGCCTACTATCTGGGCTCCAGCCTGGTGGGGTCTTTGTCCGGCCTGATGTGGGGGCGGGGCGGCTGGCAGGGCGTGGCCGCGGTGCTGGCGGCCAGCCTGACGGCGATGCTGGCGATCAGCCTGGGGTTGCGGCGGCTGCAGCCCTTGCCGCAAGCTTGATGATGAAAACGGAAAAACCCCGCGGCGATGATTCGGCGCGGGGTTTTTTGACATGCGGGAGGCTTACTGGATGATGCCGCCGCCCAGGCAGACGTCGCCGTCGTAGAGCACGGCGGACTGGCCGGGGGTGACCGCCCATTGCTTGTCGCGGAAGGTCAGCGTGGCCTGGCCGTCGACGATGGCGGACAGATTGCAGCCGGCGTCGGCCATCCGGTAGCGGTTCTTGGCCGCGTATTCGCCGGCCGCCGGCGGCGCGGGCAGCGTCCAGCTCAGGTCCGCCATCGCCAGCGTCGGCTTCAGCAGCAGCGGGTGGTCATGGCCTTGCACCACGATCAGTCTGTTGCCGGGAATGTCCTTGCCGGCGACGAACCACGGCTCGCCGGTGCCGTCGCGCGCGCCGCCTATGTTCAGCCCCTTGCGCTGGCCCAGGGTGTAATACATCAGGCCGATGTGCTCGCCCACCACCTTGCCGTCCGGCAGGATCATCTCGCCGGGCTTGGTGGGCAGATAGCGTTGCAGGAACTCGCGGAACGGCCGCTCGCCGATGAAGCAGATGCCGGTGGAGTCCTTCTTGGCCGCGGTGGGCAGGCCGGCTTCCTCGGCCAGCTTGCGCACCTCGGTCTTGCGGATGTCGCCTAGCGGGAAAATGGCCTTGGCCAGCTGATGCTGCTGCAGCCGGTACAGGAAGTAGCTCTGATCCTTGGTGTGGTCCACCGCCTTCATCAGATAGTGGGTGCCGTCCTGTTCCAACTTGCGCGCGTAGTGGCCGGTGGCGATGCAGTCGGCGCCCAGTTCCATCGCGTAGTCGAGGAAGGCCTTGAACTTGATTTCGGCGTTGCACAGCACGTCGGGATTGGGCGTGCGGCCGGCGGAGTACTCCTTCAAGAAGTAGGAGAACACGCGGTCCTTGTACTCCTTGGCGAAGTTGACGATTTCCATGTCGATGCCGACGATGTCGGCCACGCTCATCGCGTCCAGCGCGTCCTGCTTGATCGAGCAGTACTCGTCGTCGTTGTCGTCTTCCCAGTTCTGCATGAAGACGCCGATCACCTCGTGCCCCTGCTGCTTCAGCAGCGAGGCGGTCACCGAGGAGTCCACGCCGCCGGACATGCCGACGACAATTCTTTTCTTACCCGTCACGGGGAATATCCTTCCATCCAAATATCGAGGGCAAGCACCACCGGGGCTTGCCCAAAGTCCTTGAACCAGCTGTCCACCGCCCAGTCCTGGCCGGAGAGCATGTCGCGCAGCACCGCGGTGTAATGCAGGTCGAGCAGGCGCGGCGCGCGCCAGGCCGGTTTGCCCACCGTGTGGTATTGCAGCCAGCCGTGATCCTGCAGATAGGTGAGGAAGGTGGTGACGTTGCTGCTGTGGTCCACGCAGTCCATGCGGCCTTCGGCGGGCCCGTCGCGGAAATTGCCGCCCTTGTCCTGCCAGATCGGCAGCGTGCGCGCGGCGATGTGGTAAAGCGCGGTGACGGCGTCGCTGACGGCGGAACGTTCGGTTTCCGGGCTGTCGGCGGCGGACAGGCGGGCGGCGAGCCAGGCGTCGGCCTCGGCGGAGATGTCTACGTAGGCATGTCTGGAACAGCCGTAATGGTAGCAGATATTGATAGCGCTGGCTTGCGCGGCCCATGGGAAGGCGGCCAGCAGAGCCAATAGGAAAGACAATGATCTCAAGGACATGCCGGCTCCGGGCGGTGGGCTGAGGCGGCCGCTAACGGCCCAGATGGTGGATCAGCGCCAAGGGGTGGCGCTTGCCGGAGCGGTAGTCGTCCAGGCATTGCTGCACCACCGGGCTGCGATGCTGGCCGCGCAGCGCGACGATGTCCTCGTGGCTCAGCCATTGCGCGGACAGGATGCCCTCGTCCAGCCGCGGGTAGTCCTCGCGGCGCAAGGGGTGGCCGTAGAAGGCGAAGCGCAGATAGGTGATGTCGCTGTTGGGGCGGTCCACCAGGTAAATGCCCACCAGGCCCAAGGGCCGGAAGTGCCAGCCGGTTTCCTCCAGCACTTCGCGCTTCACCGCGTCTTCCAGCGTTTCGCCGTATTCCAGGTGGCCGGCGGGCTGGTTGAAGCAGATGCCGTCGCTGGTCAGCTCCTCCACCATCAGGTAGCGCCCGTCCAGCTCAATGACTGCCGCAACTGTCGCATTTGGTTTCCACTGCGTCATGGTCTGCGCTTTCTTGTTGACAATGATTCTTGTTTGAATCTATATTCGTTGATAACGATTCTCGATTACTTTAACTCAATCACGAGTTAATTCACCACCGGAACTGCCATGTACGTTTGCCTCTGCCACGCCGTAACTGACAAGCAAATCCGCGAAGCGGTGCACAACGGCGCGACCCGCATGTGCGATCTGAGCCGCGAGCTTGGGGTGGCGACCGATTGCGGCAAATGCGCCTGCATGGCTAACCAACTTCGCAAGGAGGCTGTCCACGCGCTTGGTCCGGCTTCGACCGCGCGCAGCGCCGCTTAATTCCTGACCCCCGCCTGTTGCTTAGTCTCGGCCAAGGCCGGGCGAACTGCAAATCCCCCACGCACCGCGTCAAGCGGGGCGAAGTCCCTTATTTTGGCTTTGACAACTTGAGACTGGCGCGCGCTATGTCATAATGGAAGAATCATTTCTTCCCGGAGAGCGCGATGCAAGGCGATAAAAAAGTTATCAAGTATCTGAACCAGATCCTCAAGAACGAACTGACCGCGATCAACCAGTACTTCCTGCATGCCCGCATGTACAAGAACTGGGGTTTGAAGAAACTCAACGAACACGAGTACCACGAGTCCATCGACGAGATGAAGCACGCCGATACCTTGATCGAGCGCGTGCTGTTTCTGGAGGGCTTGCCGAATTTGCAGGACCTGGGCAAGCTGCATATCGGCGAGAATCCGAAGGAAATGCTGGAGTGCGATCTGAAGCTGGAGATGGACGCGCTGCCCTTGTTGCGCGAAGCCATCGCCTACTGTGAAAGCGCCAAGGACTACGTGACCCGGGACATGTTGGAAGACATCCTGGAGAGCGAGGAAGAGCACGTGGACTGGCTAGAGACGCAGCTGGGCCTGATCGAAAGCGTGGGCCTGCAGAACTACCTGCAAAGCCAGATGCACGACAACGACTGAGCGCCGCTGGGTTTAGACCGGGTCGGAAAAGAAAAAGGGCTGTCGCAAGACAGCCCTTTTTGCGTGCGGCGTCCGCCGCCTTATTTCTTCTTGCCGGCGCTCTTGTCGGCGCTGGGCTGAGAGGCGTCGCGCGGCGCTTCCGCCTCGATTTCCTCCCAGGGCAAGGCCACTTTCTTCTTATTGATGGTCAGCACGCCGCCGCCGTAATTGAGTTCGGTGTTGAGCTGGCCTTTGTCCTCCACGAGGTACTGTTCGCTCTTCCACTGCGCCAACTGGCTGTCCAGCAGGTTCTTGGCCAGGTCTTCCACTTCCTTCATATTGGGCTGGTCTTCGGCGCTCTGGTCGACGGTGAACAGGGTGCGCGCCTGGGCGATCACCAGGTCTTCCAGCGTCTGGCGCGGCAGGCTGAGCTTGGCGTCCACTTCGAAGCGCCTGATGAACTGCGCGGCGTCGTTGAGATCGGCCGGCTGCAGGCCCTTGACGCCCAGGCTGCCTTCCAGCTTGGCTTCGCCGTTGGGCATTTTCAGGTAGAACTCGTTGATCACCAGCTTGGGGTCGTTCTGCAGCAGCGGAATCCCGTTCTTCTTGATGGTGTCGATGTATTGCTTGCGCAGCAGCGCCGGGTCCACGCCTTCGAAAGGGATCTGGCCGATGGCCTGGTCCAGCTTGACCAGCGTCGGGCCGTGCAGATGGTTGGCCGAAATGTCCAGGCGCATCGGACCGTAGCGGTGGTCGTTGAAGTTGAACTCGGCGAAGTTCAGCTTGCCGCGGGTGTTGACGTAGTCGTCCTGCTCGCTGGTGACGATCTGGTAGCGGAAATCCTTCAGCGTCACGGCCGACGGCTTGAATTCGCCGGAGGGGTTGATGAATTCGCCGACGCGCACGCGGGTCATCAGATAGACCAGCTCATTGAGCTTGATGCTGTAGGGCACGCTTTCGCGCGAGTTGAGCCGGACATTGCCCACGGTCAGCTCGCTGGTGCCCAGCTTGACGCCGGTGCTGCCAGGGCGGATGTCGGAAACGTAGCGCACGCCGTCGAAGGCGACGGTTCCCTTGCTGGCGGCTTCCAGCAGGAAGCCGGGCGACAGCGCCTCGGTCTTGTATTCTTTGTAGCCGTTGGCGTAGTCGAGCTTCAGGTCGAAGCCCTTCCATTTCATCTTCACGCCTGACAGCGCTTCCTCGTAGTCGAAGGCGGGGACCTTGACGTCCAGTTCGCCGCCGCCGCCGAAGCCCAGGCGGTTGAAGATGGTGATGGGTTCCTTGTCGCCGAAGAAGCTGGCCAGCGTCTTGCGGGTGGAGTCGCTCATCGCGAACTCGGTGCGCACCAGCGCGCGGCCGGGCCGGAAGTCGAAATCGCCGATGCCGGGGAGGGGGCCGTGCTTGACGTGGTTGGTGAACTTGATGGTGGCGTTCAACAAGGGCTTCACATTGTCGGGCAGCATGTTTTCATACGGGCCGGACAAGTGGCGGTTGAACACCAGTTCCGTGGTTTCCGTGGAGGAGAACCAACCGCGTTGGTAGCTGTGGGATTTGACTTTGAACAGCGGCAGGTCGGCCAGCATCTTGTGCTGTTCCTGCAAGGTCTGCTCCGCCTTGACGCCGGCCCACAGGGTCGCGCCTCCATACAGAACGAACAGGCCACCGAGGGTGGCGCCGGCAATGATCAGACGACGATTTGGCAACACTAGCGCTTTTTCTTAACTAGGATGGAATGAGGCCCTATGGTACACCATCGTCCGGCGCTTGCGTTACTGGCGGCGCGTGAACCGAGGGGCGTTTGCGCGGTCCAAATTCGCGTTTGCGGCGGCGGGCCGCCGGAACAACCGCAAAACGGTCTGACATCGGCGGACCGCTTGTATAGAATAGAGTCTTTCTTCTAGATTGATTTACGAGGCGCGATTAGTACATGAATTGGATAAACGGCGTGCTTGACCTCCCCTGGTGGGGCTATATCGTGGTCGCTTTGGCGCTGACCCACGTCACCATCGCATCGGTCACCATCTTTCTGCATCGTCACCAAGCGCACCGCGCGCTCGATCTGCATCCCATCCCCAGCCACTTCTTCCGTTTCTGGCTGTGGCTGACCACCGGCATGGTCACCAAGCAATGGGCGGCCATCCACCGCAAGCACCACGCCAAGTGCGAGACCGCGGACGATCCGCACAGCCCGCAGGTGCTGGGCATCAAGAAGGTGTTGTGGGAAGGCGCTGAGCTGTACCGCGGCGCTTGCAAGGATCAGGCCATCATGGACAAGTTCGGCCACGGCACGCCGGACGACTGGCTGGAGCGCAATGTCTACACCCGCCACAGCGCCAAGGGCATCGTGTTGATGCTGATCATCAATCTGGTGCTGTTCGGGCCGGCGGGGCTGACGATCTGGGCGGTGCAGATGATCTGGATTCCGTTCTGGGCGGCCGGGGTGATCAACGGCATCGGTCACTTCTGGGGCTACCGCAACTTCGAGAACGAGGACGCGTCCACCAATATCTTCCCCTGGGGCATCCTGGTGGGCGGCGAGGAGCTGCACAACAACCACCATACCTTCGGCACCTCGGCCAAGCTGTCGTATAAATGGTACGAGTTCGACATCGGCTGGATGTATATCCGCATTCTGGAAATCCTGGGCCTGGCCAAGGTGCGCAAGGTGGCGCCGCGGCTGGCCGAGGACGCTTCGCGTCCGCAGCTGGATCTGGAGCATCTGCAGGCCATCATTTCCAATCGCTACGCCATCGCTTCCCGTTACGCGCGGGAGTTGAAGGAGGTGTACCGCAGCGAGCTGGACAAGATCAATCTGCCGGATTGCAACAAGCTGAGCGGCAAGATGAAGGTGTGGCTGAAGCAGGACGCCAAGGACACGCCGGAGACCGAGCGCCTGCAGTTGGCCACCTTGCTGGAGCACAGCCAGGTGTTGGCCACGGTGTATTCGATGCGCCAGGAACTGACCCGTTTGTGGGAGCGCTCCACGCTGAGCCGCGAGCAACTGCTCAAGGAGCTGCAGGATTGGTGCACCCGCGCCGAGGCTTCCGGCATCGCCGCCTTGCAGCGCTTCTCGATGAGCTTGCGTCAGGCCGCGATCGTTTAAGCCGCTTAGGCTAGATGAAAACCCGCAGCGCGCTGCGGGTTTTTTTGCGTCCGCGCGGGCTGGAGGAAGCGGACGGATAGACTCGTTTTTTATATAAAAATAAGAAATAAAATTTATATTTGTAATAATAATTGGAAATATAATGTGGCCATGTTGATGCAACTCTGCGAGATGGACATGGCCACACTGCAATTGACCGAGGGGGCGAGCGATCTGCCCTATATTCATGGTTTTTCCGCCACCGAGCAGGCGCGGCTGGTGCGCCAGGCGCGCTTCTCCGAGTCCGTGGTGTACCGGGACATCGATTTCTCCGGCGTCGGCCAACTGCTGGAAGTGGGGTGCGGCGTCGGCGCGCAGACCGAGATCCTGTTGCGGCGTTACCCCGACCTGGAAGTCACCGGCGTCGACTTCAGCCAGCGCCAGCTGGCGGTGGCGCGTCAGCGCTTGCAAGGCAGCCCGTGGCAGGACCGCGCCCGGCTGTTGCATATGGACGCCGAGGACCTGGATTTCCAGCCGGCCAGCTTCGACGCCGCCTTTCTGTGCTGGGTGCTGGAGCATGTGCTGTCGCCGGAGCGGGTGCTGGCCGAGGTGCGCCGCGTCTTGAAGCCGGGCGCGCGGCTGTACGCCACCGAGGCGATGAACGCCTCCTTCTTCCTGTCGCCGTATTCCTCTCATCTGCAGCAATACTGGCTGGCCTTCAACGACCATCAGCTGGCGGTGGGCGGCGATCCCTTCGTCGGCGCCAAGCTGGGCAATATGCTGCTGCGGCTGGGCTTCCGCCATGTCGAAACCCAGGTCAAGACCTGGCATCTGGACAGCCGCGATCCGCACCGCCGCCAGCAAGTGCTGGATTACTGGACCGAGCTGCTGCTGTCGGCCGCGGATCAGCTGATCGAGGCGGGCCGGGTGGACGCCGCCTTGGTGGCGGCGATGACGCGGGAGCTGAGACAGTTGCGCAGCAATCCCGAGCTGGTGTTTTTCTATAGTTTTCTGCAAGCCACCGCCGTGGTGTGAGGCGGCGTTTTTTTTATTTTCGATATAACTACAAGTTGTTAAAAACAATATTTATATGCGGTAGCTAGGAGATTTCAATATGCAAGACCAATCCGTTTTGTCCTTGATCGGCAACACGCCGCTGGTGAAGGTGGCGCATCTGGACACCGGCCTGTGCGAGCTGTATTTGAAACTGGAAAGCCACAATCCGGGCGGTTCGATCAAGGACCGGGTGGCGTTGTCCATGATTGCCGCGGCCGAGCGCGAGGGCAAGCTGAAGCCGGGCGGCACCATCGTCGAGGCCACCGCCGGCAACACCGGCCTGGGCCTGGCGCTGGTGGCCGCGCAAAAAGGCTACCGGCTGGTGCTGGTGGTGCCGGACAAGATGAGCCGGGAGAAAATTCTGCATCTGCAGGCCTTGGGCGCGGAAGTGGTGCTGACCCGTTCCGACGTGGGCAAGGGGCATCCGGAGTATTACCAGGACCTGGCCGCGCGCATCGCCAGGGAAACGCCGGACGCTTACTACATCGACCAATTCAACAACCCGGCCAATCCGCTGGCGCATGAAACCGGCACCGGGCCGGAGATCTGGGAGCAGACGCGCCATGAGCTGGACGCGGTGGTGGTGGGCGTCGGCTCCAGCGGCACGCTGACCGGGCTGACCCGTTTCTTCAACCGCGAGGCGCCGCAGGTGGAAATCGTGCTGGCGGACCCGGTGGGCTCGGTGCTGGCCGACCACGTCGAGACCGGACGCCACGGCGAGGCCGGCAGCTGGTTGATAGAAGGCATAGGCGAGGACTTCATCCCGCCGCAGACCGATTTCAGCCTGGTCAAGCGCGCCTACCGCATCAGCGATCAGGAAAGCTTCGACAGCGCCCGGCTGCTGCTGAGCCGGGAGGGCATTCTGGCCGGTTCCTCGTCCGGCGCGCTGCTGGCGGCGGCCTTGCGCTATTGCCGCGCCCAGACCGAGCCCAAGCGCGTGGTGACGCTGGTGTGCGACAGCGGCAACAAGTATCTGTCCAAGATGTACAACGACGACTGGCTGGTGGACAACGGCCTGGTGGAACTGCCGCGGCTGGGCGATCTGACCGATCTGATCGTGCGCCGCCACGCCGACGGCAGCACCGTCTCCTGCCTCCCGGACGAGCCCTTGAACGTGGTGTACCAGCGCATGCGTCTGCACGATGTGTCGCAGTTGCCGGTGCTGGCCGACGACAAGGTGGTCGGCATCCTGGACGAGTGGGACCTGTTGTTGTCGGTTCACGGCGAGCCGGAAAACTTCCGTCAGAACGTGCGCAGCGCGATGACCAGCGAGGTGCGCACCCTGTCGCCGCGCGCTTCGCTGCAGGATCTGCTGCATATTTTCAACGACGGCCACGTCGCCCTGATGGTGGACGGCGAACGCTATCTGGGCCTGATCACCCAGGCGGATCTGCTGGCGTTCTGGCGCCGCCAGCCGCGCTCGCGCTCCATTTAAGCCCGCCCCAACCCAGGCCGGCCCGAACCGGGCCGGCCATTCGCATTGAGAGAACACGCGATGACCGATTTCAACACTTTGTCCATCACCGCCGGCCTGCATCAGGATGCGTTCGGCGCGGTGATCCCGCCTATCTACGCCACCTCCACCTATCGGCAGCACGCGCCGGGCGAACACAGCGGCTACGAGTATTCCCGCTCGCAGAACCCGACGCGGGAGGCGCTGGAGCGCGCGCTGGCGGAGCTGGAGGACGGTGCGCGCGGCTACGCCTTCCCCTCCGGCCTGGCGGCCATCGCCACGGTGCTGGAGCTGTTGCCGGCCGGCAGTCATCTGATCGCGGTCAATGATCTGTACGGCGGCACTTACCGGCTGTTCGAGCGGGTGCGCAAGCAAAGCGCGCAGCTGGAGATCAGCTATGTGGCCTCGGAAGACCTCGACGCCTTGCGGGCGGCGATCCGGCCGAATACCCGCATGATCTGGGTGGAAACGCCGTCCAACCCCTTGACCCAGCTGGAGGACCTGGCGGCGGTTGCCGAGCTGGGGCGGCGGCACGGCCTGATCACGGTGGCGGACAACACCTTCGCCTCGCCGGTGGTGCAACGGCCGCTGGCTTTCGGCTTCGACATCGTCGTGCATTCCGCCACCAAGTATCTGAACGGCCATTCCGACGTGATCGCCGGCGCGGCGGTGGTCAGCCGCCAGCGGCCCGAGTTGGCCGAGCAGCTGGCCTTCCTGCACAACGCGGTGGGCGCGGTGCTGGACCCCTTCGCCAGCTTCCTGGTGCTGCGCGGTCTGCGCACGCTGGCCTTGCGGGTGGAGCGCCACAACAGCAATGCGCTGGCGGTGGCGCGTTGGCTGGAGGCTCAGCCGCAGGTGGAGCGGGTGTTGTATCCGGGCCTGACCAGCCATCCGCAGCATGAGCTGGCACGCAGGCAGATGCAGGGCTTCGGCGGCGTGGTGTCCTTCTATTTGAAAGGCGACGCCGAGGAGACGCGGCGGGTGCTGGCGCGCCTGAAGCTGTTCACGCTGGCGGAAAGCCTGGGCGGAGTGGAGAGCCTGGTGTGCCTGCCGGCGGCGATGACGCATGCGTCGATTCCGCTCGAGCGCCGGCGCGAGCTGGGCATCGCCGACAATCTGATCCGCCTGTCGGTGGGCATAGAGGGCGAGGCGGCGCTGATCGAGGACTTGCGCCAGGCATGGCAATAGCCGGCGCGGCCGGGTTAGAATCTTGGTCTTGATCCGACTCACCCAAGGGGAATCCGCATGAGCATTTATCGTCACAAGCAGGGCGCGCGTCTGGCCGAAGCCGTGGTCACCAGCGGCCTGGTCTTCCTGGCCGGCCAGGTGCCGGAAAACACCGACGCCGACGCCAAGGCGCAAACCGAGAACGTGCTGGGCCAGATCGACGCGCTGCTGGCGGAGCTGGGTTCGGACAAGAGCAAGATCGTCGACGTCACCATCTTCCTGGCCAGCCTCGCCGACTACGACGCGATGAACGCCGCCTGGGACGCCTGGGTGCCGGCCGGCCATGTGCCGGCGCGCGCCACGGTGGAGGCCAAGCTGGCCAATCCGGCCTGGAAGGTGGAGATCAAGCTGGTGGCCGAACGCTGAGAACGCGTCGCTCCGCCTGCCGCCCACGTCATTGGACGTGGGTTTTTTTTATCGATTTTAGCCGGCTGTCTGCTGGGCCAAAGGCCAGCAGGAAATAAGGATGGGCGTTTCTATAACCCTATTGGTCGCGGCGCAATGTCATTGTCATTGCGTCGCTTTGGTTTTTTCCAACCAGGAACGGAGCCCGAAATGAAACAAGCAGCCTTAGTGATGGCCGCGTTGGCGGCCTTGGCCGGCGGCGCGCAGGCGGAGTCGAAACCAGCGGAACCGCTGTTGCGTCAGGCGGCGGTCAAGGCCTTGCAGCCCATCTTGCCGCTGGCCAAGGGGGAGGCGGCGCTGGATATGCTGGTGGAGGTCAACCGCGACAGCGCCGACGGCGCTTGGGTGTTGGGGTCGGTGACCCAGCCGCTGCCGGTGATGACGACGATAGCGGCGATGGACCATGTGCCGGTGTCCCGGCTGTTTCTGGCGCGCCGCGACGCGCAGGGCTGGACGCTGGAGCTGGAAGGCAACCCGGGCTTCGCCGCGATGCTGACCCTGGCGCCGGCGGACTGGCTCAGCGCGGACGAGCGCCGCGCCTGGCGCAGCCAGCTGGCTCAGCCCGGACAGCCGTTCGCCCCCAACAGCACTGGCCTGGGCCTGCCGTGGCGGCAGGGCGCGGCCTGGCGCATGACCGGCGGCCCGCATGGCTATAGCGGCGAAAGCCAGCCTTACGATTCCATCGACTTCGCCGGCGGCGACGGCAGGGTGTTGGCGCCGCAGGCCGGGGTGATCTACAAGAGCTGCGTGCGCGGCGGCAGCGGCCTGGTCAAGCTGGTGCACGACAACGGCTTCTCGTCCACCTACTACCACATGATCAATCTGAACACGCTGGCGGACGGGACCCGGGTCAATCCGGGCGCTTATCTCGGCACCATAGGCAACGGCCTGCCATGCGGCGGCAGCACCACCGGCCCGCACGTGCACTTCTCCCTGCTGTATCAGGGCCGGGCCGAGCCGGTGAACGGCAAGCTGTTCGGCGGCTGGCAATTCTTCGCCGGCAGCCGCGCCTACCAGGGCTACGCCTTGCGCAACGGGACGCGGGTCAATGTCGGCGGCCTGCTGAACAATTACGGCGGCGGCGCGCCGGCGGGCGCCAGCGGGGTAGCGACGCCGGCTCAGGGCGAGGGGAAGGTGAATCTGCGCAGCGCGCCCAGCCTGAGCGCCGGCGTCACCGGCACGGTCAATCGCGGCGAAAGCGTCGCTTTGCAATGCCATGTGCGCGCCGAGGCGGTGGACGGGGTGTGGGGCCGCACCGATGTGTGGAACCGCACCCGCGGCGGCGACTGGATCAGCGACGGCTTCCTCGACACCGGCAGCAACGGGCCGGTGGTGCCTTTGTGCGCGTCGGCCAGCCGGCCGTGGTGAGCCATTAATAGGCGCCGTCGAAACGCAGGCCGGCGGGCACAGGCTCGCCGGCCTGGAAGGCGGCGACGGCGGCGCCCAGCTGTTCGGCCAGACCGGGCTGCTGGGCGTTGACCGGCACCAGGTCCAGGCTGCGCATCCAGGTCAGCTGGCGCTTGGCCAGCTGGCGGGTGGCGGCGACGCCCTTGTCGATGAAGCTTTGCTCGTCGCCGGCGCCGTCCAGATACTCCCAGGCCTGGCGGTAGCCGACGCAGCGCATTGACGGCAGATCCAGCGTCAGCGCCGGATAATCGGCGCGCAAGCGCCGCACTTCGGCCAGGAAGTCCTGCTCCAGCATCAGTTCGAAACGCTGGGCGATGCGCTGGTGCAGCCAGCCGCGCTCCGCCGGCACCAGGCCCAGCGACAGTAGGCGGAAGTCCGCCGCGGCCTCCTTGCCGCGCGCCAGCAGCCGCGACATCGGTTCGCCGCTGAGCAGGCAGACCTCCAGCGCGCGGTGGATGCGTTGCGAATCATTGGGGTTGAGGCGGGCGGCGGTGTCCGGGTCCAGCTGCGCCAGCCGCGCGTGCATCGCCGGCCAGCCGGCCTGGGCGGCCTCGGAGTCCAACTGAGCGCGCAGCGCGGCGTCGGCGCGCGGCAGGTCGGATAAACCCTCCAGCAAGGCCTTGTAATAGAGCATGGTGCCGCCCACCAGCAAGGGCAGCCGGCCGCGGCCGTTGATTTCTCGGATCAGCCGGTTGGCGTCGGCGTGGAACTGGGCGGCGGAATAGCTGTGCAGCGGGCTGATGATGTCGATCAGGTGATGGGGGCATTGCGCCATTTCGGCCGCGCTGGGCTTGGCGGTGCCGATGTCCATGTCGCGATAGACCAGCGCGGAGTCCACGCTGATGATTTCCACCGGAAAATGGCGGGCCAGTTCCAGCGCCAGGCCGGTTTTGCCGGAGGCGGTGGGGCCCATCAACAGGATGGCGTGCGGGAGGTCGTTCATGAGCGGGTCTTGCGGTTCAATCGATGGATTGTCGCATAAGCGGCCTATGCCCGGACAGCCCGCCCCGCGCTCAGGAGCCGGACTCGGGCGCCGGCAGCGCCCGCCGCCGGCTGGCGCGCCACCAGCCGCCCACGGTGATCAGGAACCACATGCACTGGTTGACGAAGGAGGCCAGGTTGAAGTGATTGGACAGCGATATCAGGATGCAGACCGGACCGAGCAGGTTCAGGACGAAATAGCGCGGCTCCGAGGTGCGCAGGCCCAATAGCTGGCTGCCCAGATAAGCGCCCAGATAGCTGATGACGCCGATCAGGCCGATGAGGTCGTACATGGCGAAGCTCCCGGGGCGGTATTTACAAGGGCAGCGCTTGCGCGTCGGCGGCGGCGGGTTCGCGGCCGGCCTGGTAGAAGGGCGCGTCCGAGCGCGGCAAGGGCGGCCGTTGGCGGATCTGGTCGGCGATCTTTTCCGCCATCATGATGGTGGGCGCGTTCAGGTTGCCGGTGACGATGCGCGGCATGATGGACGCGTCCACCACGCGCAGGCCGGACAGACCGTGCACGCGGCCCTGATGATCGACCACCGCCGTCGGGTCGTCGGCGCCGCCCATCTTGCAGCTGCCGGACGGGTGCAGCGCGGTTTCGGCATGGGTTTGGACGAAGCGGTCGATCTCGCTGTCGCTGCTCACCTTGTCGCCCGGCTGGATTTCCCGGCCGCGGAAGGCGGAGAGCGCGTTCTGGCCGATGATCTCGCGCGTCAGCCGCACCGCGGCGCGGAATTCCCGCCAGTCGGTGTCGTGGGCCATGTAGTTGAATTGCAGCCGCGGCGGGTCGCGCGGGTCGCGGCTGGCCAGTTTGACGTGGCCGACGCTGGGGGAGCGCATCGAGCCGACATGGCACTGGAAACCGTGCATCTTGACGGCGTGGCTGCCGTCGTAATTCACCGCCAGCGGCAGGAAATGGTATTGCAGATTGGGGAAGGCGAAGCGCTCGTCGCTGCGGATGAAGCCGCCGGCCTCGAAGTGATTGCTGGCGCCCAGACCGCTGCCGTCCAGATACCACTGGGCGCCGATGCGGGCCTTGTTCCACCAGCGCAGCGACGGATACAAGGACACCGGTCGCCGGCATTCGTACTGCAGATACATTTCCAGGTGGTCCTGCAGATTGGCGCCGACGCCGGGCAGGTGGGCGGCGACGGCGATGTCGTGGCGGCCGAGCTCGGCGGCGTCGCCGACGCCGGAGCGCAGCAGCAATTGCGGCGAGGCGATCGCGCCGTTGCAGACGATGACTTCGCGCAAGGCGCGGGCGCGCTGGCTGCGGCCGCCCTGTAGGTATTGCACGCCGACGGCGCGCGCGCCGTCGAACAGGACGCGGTCCGCCAGCGCGCGGGTTTTTACTGAAAGGTTGGCGCGCTCGCGGGCGGCGTCCAGATAGGCCAGCGACACGCTGCAGCGCCGTCCCCGGGCGGTGGTGGTGCGGTCCATCGGGCCGAAGCCTTCCTGACGGTAGCCGTTCAGGTCGTCGGTGCGCGCGTAGCCGGCTTGTTCGCCGGCCTGGATGAAGGCTTCGAACAGGGGGCTGACGTCGGCCTTGGGCGTGGTGACGTGCAGCGGCCCGTCGCCGCCGTGATAGTCGTCGGCGCCCTTGTCATAGGTTTCCGCCTTGCGGAAATAGGGCAGGCAGTCGGCGTAGCTCCAGTCGCTGAGCCCGGGCAGTTCGGCCCAGCCCTGATAGTCCAGCGCGTTGCCGCGGATATAGACCATGCCGTTGATCAGCGAGGAGCCGCCCAGGCCCTTGCCGCGCGCCTGGGCCATGCGGCGTCCGCCCATATGCGGCTCCGGCTCGGTCTGGTAGGCCCAGTTGTAGGTGCTGCCTTGCAGGGGGTAGGCCAACGCCGCCGGCATCTGGGTGCGCCAGTCCAGCCGCCAGTCCGGGCCGCCGGCCTCCAGCAGCAGCACGCTGACGTCGCTGTCCTCGCTCAGCCGCGCCGCCAGCACGCCGCCGGCGGAGCCGGCGCCGACGATGATGTAGTCGTATTCCTGAGTGGTGTTCATCTTGTTTCTCCTCGGACGTGAACGATGGCGGGGCTGGACGAATGGAGTTTCAGGCGCCGAACCATCCCATGGGCTTGGGCGCCAGATTGATGTAGCTGTGCTTGAGCTCGGTGTACTCGTCCAGGCCGATGCGGGACAGCTCGCGGCCGATGCCGCTGGCTTTGAAGCCGCCCCACGGCGCTTCCGGGAAGTAGGGGTGGTAGTCGTTGACCCAGACGGTGCCGAAGCGCAGCGCGCGGCTCATGCGGTTGGCGCGCGCCAGGTCCCGCGTCCACACCGCCGCCGCCAGGCCGTAAGGGGTGTCGTTGGCCAGGCGCAAGGCCTCGGCCTCGTCGCGGAAGCGCTCCACGGTGATGACCGGGCCGAAGATCTCTTCCTTGGCGATGAGCATGTCGGCGCGGACGTCGGCCAGCAAGGTGGGCTGCAGCCAGTAGCCGCGGCGGTAGCGCTCGCCGTCCGGGCGGCCGCCGCCGTAGACCAGGCGGGCGCCTTCCTCCACCCCGGCGGCGATCAGGCTCAGGATCTTGTCGTGCTGCTGGGCCGACTGCACCGGCCCCATCTGGGTGTCCGGCTGCTGACCGGGGCCGACGACGATGCGCGGCAGCCGTGCCGCCAGCCGCTGCACGAAGTCGTCGTGGATCTCGTCTTGCAGCAACAGCCGAGAGCCGGCCGAGCAGACCTGGCCGGCGTGGAAGAAGGCGGCGTTCAGCGCGTAGTCGACGGCGGCGTCGAGGTCGGCGTCGGCGCAGACGATGTTGGGGTTCTTGCCGCCCAGCTCCAGGGCGATGCGTTTGAAGTTGCCGCTGGCGGCGCGCATGATGCTGGCCCCGGCCTGGGCGCCGCCGGTGAAGGAGAGCAGATCGACATCGACGTGTTCCGCCAGTTCGGCGCCCGCCTCGGCGCCGCCGCTGACCAGATTGAAGACGCCGGCGGGCAAGTCCAGCTCGGTCAGCAGCTGGGTGAAGCGCCAGCTGCTGAGCGGGGTCAGGCTGCTGGGCTTGAGCACCACGCAATTGCCGGCGCCTAGCGCCGGCGCGATCTTCCAGGCCGCTTGCAGCAAGGGGTAGTTCCAGGGGGTGATCAGGCCGCAGACGCCCACCGGCTCGTGCAGGGTGCGGCTGATCACATGCTCGGGCGCGGCGTTGGCCTGGCCGCTCTCGGTGGCGACCAGGCCGGCGAAGTAGCGGAAGGTGGCGGCGACGTCGCCCATATCGGTGCGGCTCTCGCTCAGAGTCTTGCCGGTGTTCAGCGTCTCCAGCGTGGCGAGGTCCTCGCTGTCGCGCTCCACCAATTGGGCGATGTCCAGCAGCAGGCGGCTGCGTTGACGGTTGGTGCTGGCGCGCCAGGGACCATGGTCGAAAGCGGCGCGCGCGGCGGCGATGGCGGCCTGGGCGTCGGCGCGGCCGCCGTCCGCGGCGGCGGCGATCGCGCTTTCGTCGCAGGGGTTGAGAATCGGGCGGGTTTGCCGATTGGCGGCGTCGCGCCATTGGCCATCGATGAAGAGCTGGGTGGAGATCATGGCAGCCTCGTGCAAGAGATGAAATTAACCATTGGTAAATTAATTTACCTTTAGTTTAATTGTAGTGTCGATTCGCGATGGGCTGCAATCCGGAATCGGCTATGGCGGCGCGCGCTTGATTTGGTTTTGCTATATCGCCTGCGCTCAAACCTGGCCGGAGACCGGCCGCGGCGCGGTGGCGCGGGCGTTTTTGGTTCGCTTCGGGATTTTTCCGGCCTGGGTTAACATGGCGGGTCGACAGCCGCAGGCTGTGGCGCGCGCGCATCGCGCGTCTTGTTCGCATTCAATTACCCAGGAGGCGCGGCCCGTCGCCGCGACCAGTTCCGTGTCGCCAAATCAAGTCAGTCAAGCCCTTGTTCCCGCCGGGGAGGAAACCTTCGCCGTCCGTCTGAAGGATGTGCTGGGGCGCAAGCGCGTCATGCTCAAACAGGTGGCGGAAGCCCTGGGCGTGTCGTCCGCCGCCGTGCACAAATGGACGCGCGGCGGAGAGATCGAATACCGCAAGCTGCGGGTGCTGGCGGATTTTCTGGGCGTGAACTGGATCTGGCTGCGCTACGGCGAACAGGCGGTGCTGGACCTGGCCACGGCGACGACGACGGACGCGCAGTTGACGGAGATCCGCCGCAAGCATCTGGCCGAGATCATGGAAAGCGAGGCGCGGATGAAGTTCGCGCAGAATGTGTCCGGCATCGTCACCTGGGAATGGAACATCCTGAGCGACGCGGTGGCGTATTCGGCCAACGCCGAACAGTTGTTCGGCCGTCCCGTCCGCGTGTTGACGGATTTCTGGCAGGCGCTGGATCCGGCCGACGCGCCGGCGCTGCGCGCCCGGCTGGAGGACTGTCTGAACGCCGGCACCGCTTACGAGGCGGAGTTCCGCGTGCGTTGGCCGACGGGCGAAACGCGCTGGATCGCCTCGCGCGCCACCTGCGTGCCGGACGCGGCCCGCAGGCCGGTGAAGATGATAGGCGTCAGCTTCGACATCACTCAGCGCTGCCTGGCGGAGCAGGCGCTGCGCCAGAGCCAGGCCATTCTGGACAAGGCGCAGTCCATCGCCCATCTGGGGAGCTGGTTTTGGGACGTGCGCAACGACGACTGCATCTGGTCGGACGAGGCCTACCGGATTTTCGGCTGGCAGCCGCAGGCGTTCAAAGTGACGATGGAGCGCTACTTCGCCGCGATGGCGCCGGAGGACAGAGAGCGCATCGATCAGGCCATCCGGCGGGCGATAGACGAGCGCCAGCCCTATTGCGTGGAGTACAGCATCCTGTTGCCGGACGGCCGCCGCCGCCAGATTCACGAGGAGGGCGAGGTCCTGTACGGGGAAGGGCGGGCGGAGGCGATGATAGGCGCGACCCAGGACGTCACCGACAGCCGCCAGGCCGCGGTGGCCTATAGCGAAAGCGAGGAGCGTTTTCGCGAGATCTTCGAACAGGCGGCGCTGGGATTGGCGCATCTGGGCCTGGACGGGCGTTGGCTCAAGGTGAACCGCCGTCTGGCCGAGATGACGGGCTACGCGCCGGGGGAAATGGAGGGCATGAGCTTTCAGCAACTGACCCATCCCGACGACCTGGAAGACAATCTGTTGCGGCTGGATAGGCTGCTGAGCGGGGAGGTGGCCAGTTTTTCGCTGGAGAAGCGGCTGCTGCGCAAGCAGGGCGGTCATGTCTGGGTGAATGTCAGCGTCTCGCTGAGCCGCCATCCGGTGAGCGGGGAGCCCTGGCATTTGATCGCGGTGGCGGAGGAGGTGGCGGAGCGGCGCGCGGCGCGCCGTTCGCTGGAGGAGGCCCGGCGACGCAGCGAGCTGGCGCTGCAGTCCATAGGCATGGCGAGCTGGGAGTGGGACCTCGCCGCCGGGCGGCTGCGTTTGTCGCCGCAGGCCGCGCGGCTGTTGTTCGGCGAGCCGCTGGAGGAGGCGGCCGAGCAGCGCCTGCTGGACGGTCTGCGCATCGCGTCGCGGCAGGGCTGGCTGGCCAGCCTGGAGGCTATATTCAATATTTCCAGCCGCGCGCAGCTGGATGTGCTGTGGCATGGCGACGGCGGCAAGACTTTGCCGCTGGTGTTGTCGCTGGTGGCGCAGCGGGGAAGCGACGGCGCGGTGGAGCGCTTGATCGGGGCGCTGGGGCCGCGCTGATTCCGGCTGTGCGCCAAGCTTGAACAGAGCCCGTCGCTTATCGGCGGGCTTTTTTGCGCGCTCGCGCGAGCGATGAAAATTTACTATTGGTAAAAAAATTAACTTATGGTAATTTTTACTCCTCGTCTGGCAAGGCGGATGGATCGAGTCTTGTTGCGTTTGAACCTAGAGCAGGGCGCCGCGCGGAGTGCGGCGGCGTCCGATAAGAGGAGCCGACGCGCTATGAACAGCATGCACAGACAGCAGTATCTTCGCCGCCGGGCCCGCTGGGGTTATGGCTGGGCGTTTTGCGCGGCGGTGCTGTGGGGCGCGTGGTACGTGCCGGGCGCCGCGGTGTGGCACGAGGCGCCGCTGGCCGGGCTGGCGGGCGGCCGGCCGGAGCGGTTTCTGATGGCGGCCGCGGTGTTGACGGCATTTCACGCCTGCCTGGTGGCGGCGTTTCAATTATTGTGGCTGGCGGCCCTGGGCAAGCTGGCCGACTTCTTCCGCACGCTCTGGCGTTTCGGCGGCATTTCCAAATGGTATTTCCTGGCCGCGGTATTGGGTGGCCTGATGGCCAATTTCGGCTCTTATCTGGCGATGGGCTATGTCGGCGCGGTGTTCGCCGCGGTGGCGGGCCTGTTGTATCCGGTGGTGGGCGCGGCGCTGGCGCGTTTGTGGTATCGCGAGCGGATAGGCCCCCGCGCGGCGCTGGGCATCGCGGTCATCGTGCTGGGCGGAGCGGCGATTTACGCGCCGGGCCTGTCCGGCGATCTGAGCGGAGCTGGCGACGCGCGCTGGCTGGGTTATCTGGGCGGCGCGCTGGCGGCGCTGGGCTGGGGCCTGGAGGGCGCCATCGTCGGACGGGCGATGGATGTGACCGATCCCGATTGCGGGGTGGCGATCCGCTATCTGGCCGAGGCGCTGTATTGGGTGTTGCTGATTCTGCCGGCGCTGGCCTGGCTGACCCCCTTGCCGGTGTATGCGCTGGCCGGCGAACTGTGGTCGTGGCGGCCCATGCTTTATCTGGCGGTGGGCGGACTCAGCTTCGCTTTCTGCGCGGTGGCCTGGTACAAGTCCTTCCCCTTGATCGGCGTGGGCCGCGGCCAGGCGATAGGCGCTTTCTACGCGCTGTTCGCAACCTTGTTCACCGCGGCGTTCACCTTGAACTTTCCCGAGTGGCATTTTCTGATTGGCCTGGCCCTGGTGATTCTGGGCGGCTTCGTCATGGTGTCGGACAGCGAGCGCGATCCGGGCGCGGTGCGCAATGTGGAGGGCGGAGCATGAAGGTGCACATCAAGGGCTTCATTCTGCAGGCGTTGGCCCGTCAGCCTGGCTTGTGGGACGTGGAGCTGGCCCGGCGCATCTGCCGGGAGTACCGCAAGCCGGAAGACGCCTATTGGCTGGGCATGGTGCGGGCCTGCCTGGCGGATCTGAGCGCCAGCGGCCTGGTGGTGGCGCTGTGCGAGCGCTGGCAGGAGGAGGGCGCGCGCCTGTTGTTCAACTATCGCGTCAGCGATTTCGGGCTGGAGCGCATGCGTCAGACCGGTTTGGCCTGAGAAGCGGTTGGCGGCCTCGCCGACAAGAGCGAGGCGAGGCGAAAACGGTTGAGAAAGCGGAATGTACAGGGGGTACATCAGCGTTTCGAAGCCGGCGCCCATCGCACAATCTCTCTACCGACGTGCAGCAGATCGTAAACAGGTTCTAAGGAGAAGGGCATGTCCGGGTATTGGGGTTATGAAGGCGCATCCACGCTGGCGATGGTTGTGATCGTGAGTTTGAGCCTGGCGGCATTGTTCGTCGCCAGGCGTTATGTGAGGACGCTATAGGTCTGAAGGCAAAAGCCCGCAGTGCGCGTTCCGTTTTCTCAGCCGCAAGGGCTGGTCTCGCCCTTGCGCCCTCCCAGGCTTGGAACCCGCTTTACAGCTGGGCGGCGTAGGCCTCCAGTTGGGCCAGCACCCCTTGTGCCTGTTCGCTCAGTTCGCCGGCGCGGGCTTCCGCCATTTCTTGGCGGAATTGCTGGACATCCCGGCCGGGGCCGCCGTTGAGCTTGGCCTGGCGCCAGGTTTGCCAGCGCTGCTGTTCCTCGCCGGACAGGGAGCGCGGGAAGTTGCGCGCGCGGTAGCGGAACAAGAGTTCGGCCAGCTGCGGGTCTTCGAAGAAAGCCATCTCGCCGGCCAGTTGGTCGGCCGACATGCGGCGCAGCTTGGTCAGCACTTTGCGGTCGTTGTTGGAAACGAAGCCGCCGTAGAGGTTCTCGTCGACGTCGCGCGGCTCGCCGGTCTCGCGCTTGTAGACCTTGCGCCAGACCGGGGTCAGGTCCGGCAGCGCGCCGGCGTAGTCGGCGTGGCGATGGACTTGTTCCATGTCCAGCCCCCAGTGCGCGGCGCGTTCGGCGCTCAGCACCTTGAGATTGGCGACCACGAACGGCGATTTATTGACGTGCACGGTCTTGAGCGGCAAGCGCTGCACGCCTTCCGGCAGGTCTTCGCTGCGGGTGTACAAGCGTTCGCGAATGTCGTCCGGGCCCAGACCCTGCAATTCGCGAGGGTCGTGGGACAAATCCCAGACGATGACCTCGTTGGCGTTGTACGGGTGGGCCGCCAGCGGCCAGACCACGGCCATATTGCCGCGTTCGGCGCCGTACATGCCGGAAACGTGCAGCACGGGCTTGGGGTCGTGAAGGCTGAGCTGGACCTTGACCGCGTCTTTCTTGCGCAGCGACAGATAGAAGTCGAACAGCTTGGGCTGATGCCGCTTGATCAGACGCGCCAGCGCGATGGTGGCGCGCACGTCGGACAGCGCGTCGTGGGCGGCTTCGTGCGCCAGGCCGTTGGCGGCGCTCAGGTGCTCCAGCTTGAAGCTGGGGCGTCCGTCTTCGTGCTGGGGCCACTGGATGCCCTCCGGGCGCAGCGCGAAGGTGGCGCGCACCAGGTCCAGCAAATCCCAGCGGCCGCATTGGTTCTGCCATTCGCGCGCATACGGGTCCATCAGATTGCGCCAGAACAGGAAGCGGGTGACTTCGTCGTCGAAGCGGATGGAGTTGTAGCCGACGCCGATGGTGCCCGGCGTCGCCAGCTCGCGTTCGATCACGCCGGCGAATTCGTGTTCGGCCACGCCGTGTTGCAAGCACCATTGCGGGGTGATGCCGGTCAGCAGGCAGGCCACCGGGGACGGCAGGTAATCGGGCGCCGGCCGGGCGTAGAGCATGACCGGCTCGCCGATTTCATTGAGCTCGGCGTCGGTGCGGATGCCGGCGAACTGCGAAGGACGATCCTGGCGCGGCACGGCGCCGAAGGTTTCGTAGTCGTGCCAGAAGAAGCTGTGATTGGACATGGCGGCAACAATGCGGTGAAGTTGGCCGCATTGTCGCATCCATGGCGCGGCGGGGCCAGCCGCGCCGTTCTCGTCCGTCCGCGGAGCCTTAATCCATCCACGCGGGCTTGCGCGTCTCCAGCATGGCCTGGACGCCTTCGCGGCCTTCCTCGCTCAGGCGGATGGCGACGATGCGCTGGATGCAGAGCTCCATGCTCTCTTCCCCGACGCCCAGGCCGGCGATGTCGGCCAGCAGGCGCTTGG
Source organism: Chromobacterium sp. LK11 (assembly GCF_001043705.1). Lineage (NCBI taxonomy): Bacteria > Pseudomonadati > Pseudomonadota > Betaproteobacteria > Neisseriales > Chromobacteriaceae > Chromobacterium > Chromobacterium sp. LK11. The sequence continues at coordinate 14,427 of NZ_LDUR01000027.1, read as the reverse complement.
CTTCCAGCATCGCCGCCGGGCCGTTGATCAGCAGATGGTTGATCAGGAAGTCCACCGCCATGTCCAGCTCATCGCCTTCCACCACCTGGTGCACCAGCCCCAGGCGCTTGGCCTTGCCGGCGTTGAAGCGTTCCGCGGTCATGAAGTAGCGGCGCGTCGAGCGTTCGCCGATGGCGCGGACCATATAGGGCGCCACCAGCGCGGGAATCACGCCCAGCTTGACGTCGGAAAAGCTGAACAGCGCTTCCGAGCTGGCGATGGACACGTCGCAGCAGGCGACCAGCCCCGCGCCCAGACCGAAGGCGGATCCCTGTATTTTGGCGATGGTGGGCTTGGGCAAGGTGTCCAGCGTGCGCAGCAGCTTGGCCAGCAGGCGGGCGTGGCGCTCCAGCTCTTCGCGTCCGAAGCCGGCCATCCGCCGCATCCAGTCGATGTCGTGGCCGGCGGAAAAGCTGATGCCGCTGCCGGTCAGCACCACGGCGCGCACGCTCGCGTCTTCGGCCAGGGTTTCCAGCATCGCGGTCAGCAAGCCGACGCTGCTGTCGTCCAGCGCGTTCAGCAGCTCGGCGCGGTTGAGGGTGACGGTGGCGATTCCCTTTGGATCAACGGCAAGCAAAACGGACTCGGCGGTCATTCGGTTCTCCTTGTTCTAGACGATGGGCGTTTCAGCTGTGGCCAAAACGGATAATGCTGCGGACAAAGGCGTCCGCGGCCTCGATGTGCAATACATGGCCGGCGCCCGGCAGGATTTCCAGCTGCGCGCCGGGCAGCCGTTCGCGCAGCAGCTCGGCTTGATACAAGGGCGTCAGGCGGTCTTCGTCGCCAACCAGTATATGGCAGGGCATGGTCAGCTCGTGCAGCCAGGTGCGCGCGTCGTGTTCGGTGACGCCGGCGATCAGACGGATCACCGCGTCCCAATCCACCATGCCGGCGATCAGCTTCATATCGTCCAGCATGGCGGCGTTGCTGGCCAGAAAACGGCTGGAAAACAGCCAGGGCACGCTGACCGCGTAGCGCAAATCCAGTCCGCCGCTGTGGTTGGCCGCAATCCAGCTGTCGCTGATATGGTTGTTGACGCTGTCGGCCCAGGCCAGCGTGGCGGCCAGCAGCAGCCGCGACACGCGCTCGGGATGACGGTGGGCGAAATGCTGAGCCACCATGCCGCCGTAAGACAAGCCGGTGAGATAGACCTCGGCAATGCCCAAATGATTCAACAGCCCGGCGGCGAGGTCGGCTTGTTCGCTGAGCGGGTATTTGTCGCCGCCGGGGCGGTCGCTTTGGCCCTGGCCGAGAAAATCGAAGCGCAACAGCTGGAAATGCGGCTCCAGCTGCGGCTGCAGCAGGGCCCAGGCCGCGGTGGACATGGTGATGCCGTTGAACAGCGCCAGCACTTGGGCGCCCTGTCCGCTGAGTTCGTAATAGACCTTGTGTCCGGCGATTTCGGCATAGGGCATGGCGTTGTTCCTTTGGTCAGGCGTTGCGCGGCGTCAACATGCATGCTTCATTCTAGAGCGAGCCGGCGCTTGCGGGGCAATTTGCTGGCGACGCGGGCGCAAGAGGAAGGGGCCGCGCCGACGCGCGACCGGCGCGGTCGGCCGGCAAGCCCTGGATAAGGGTAAAGTGTTTGACGAATTAAACAATGAAGATTGAACGCCGGTGGCCGGCGCTCTTGCGCGCACCGGCCGGATTGACAGGTCTGGACGGTCCGTCGGGGTGAGGCGCGCGCGCCACAGCGGCGATAATTTTTCGAGAGCGCTTGCACTAGATGTTGTCAAATTTATTAAACGTGGCATAGGCTTCTGTTCAAGACTAAAACGACAAAGGCGCTTGCCGTCGTCGCGGCCGCCCGGCCGTGGCCGCCGTCGGCGCCGCACAGAGGAGACATCATGTTGGCAACGGACAAGGCGGTGGCGGCATGGCCGCGCGCGCTCGCGGCGGGACCTCCGGCCGGCGCGGGAAGCCGGACGGACTCTTGAATCCATGCGCGCGGGCCCCGGCCGGCGCGACCATCAAGCAAGACATTCGATTGCTGCCGCGCCGCCTCGAGACGAGAGCCGCGCGGCGGACGCAGCCGGCCCGCGCCGCTGCGGGACTGCAATAGAGGGAACGACTCAATGACGCAAGCTGTTGCCGCCAAACCGGCCCAAGCCGCTTTTTCCGCCCAAAACGTCCAGGCCGCCGAGGCGCAGACCGACGCAGACAAGGCTTATCTGCGCATTGCCGGCGTGCTGAAAAAGTTCGGCGACCATGTCGCGGTGGATCATGTCGATCTGGATATCCGCAGAAATGAAATCTTCGCCCTGCTCGGCAGTTCCGGCTGCGGCAAGTCAACCCTGTTGCGCATGCTGGCGGGGATGGAGGCGCCGACTTCGGGCCGCATCATTCTGGACGGCGAGGACATGCAGGGCCTGCAGCCGTACGAGCGGCCGGTGAACATGATGTTCCAGAGCTACGCGCTGTTTCCGCACATGACGGTGGAGCAGAACGTGGCGTTTGGCCTGAAGCAGGACAAGGTGTCCCGGGAGGAGATCGCAGAGCGGGTGGGCAAGATGCTGGACCTGGTGCAGATGCGCAAGTACGCCAACCGCAAGCCTCATCAGCTGTCCGGCGGCCAGCAGCAACGCGTGGCGCTGGCGCGCAGCCTGGTCAAGCGGCCCAAGCTGTTGTTGCTGGACGAGCCCTTGGGCGCTCTGGACAAGAAGCTGCGCCAGCAGACCCAGCTGGAGCTGGTCAACACCATCGAGCAGGTGGGCGTGACCTGCATCATGGTGACCCATGATCAGGAGGAGGCGATGACCATGGCCAGCCGCATCGGCATCATGAGCGAAGGCTCCTTGCTGCAGGTGGGCACTCCGTCTGAAATTTACGATTACCCCAACTGTCGCTTCACCGCCGAGTTCATCGGCGAGAGCAATATCTTCGAGGGCGCGGTGGTGGTGGACGAGCCGGATCTGGTCGAAGTCCGTTCGCCGGAGCTGGGCGGTGACATCCGCATCGACCACGGGATTACCGGCCCCAAGGGCATGCACGTCTGGGCCAGCATCCGGCCGGAGGATGTGCGGCTGGACGTCAAGCCGCTGCCGGCCGGCCCCAACGTCGCCGCCGGCGTGGTGGAGGACATCGCCTATCTGGGCAGTTATTCCATCTATCACGTGAAACTGGCCAGCGGCAAAGTCGTCAAATCGGTGGTGCCGTCTTCGCGTTGGTATGATGCGGGCGAAACCGCGCCGACCTGGGGCGACGCGGTGTTCGTCAGCTGGCGGCAGGATGTTCCGGTGGTGTTGACCCGCTAAGGCGCGCCCGCAAGCGGATGCCCGCCGCCGGGCATCCGCTTTTTTCATCTTCCATCGCGAAAGGAAAGGTTTGACGCGTTTGTCCATCCCTTGATCCAGCCGCCGCATCATTCGTTTTCATGAGAGGTTTCCATGCTTCGTTTTGCCCATCAAGCCCATGCGCCATCCTATTACGCCGCCACCGCTCTGCCCTGGGAGCCCGGGGCGGCGCTGCAAGGCGCCGTCGACTGCGATGTTTGCGTGGTGGGCGGCGGGCTGGCGGGCTTGTCGGCGGCGCTGAACCTGCGGGAGCGCGGATTTTCCGTCGTGCTGCTGGAGGGCGCGCAGATAGGCTTCGGCGCTTCCGGGCGCAACGGCGGGCAGGTGATCGCCGGCTTCGCCTGCGGCGTCGACACGCTGCGCTCGCAATTGGGCGACGGCCTGGCCAAACAGATGTGGGACATGTCGGTGGAGGCCGTGGACATCATCGAGCAGCGGGTGAACCGGCACCGCATCGACTGCGATTGGCGGCGCGGCTATGTCAGCGTGGCGGTCAAGCCGCGGCACATGCAGGAGCTGGAGGACTGGCAGCGCGAGGCGGCTCAGGTCTATGACTACGGCGGCATGCAGTTGTGGGACAAGGCCGAACTGCGCGCGCGCCTGGACAGCGACCGCTACCAGGGCGGCTTGTACGATCCGCGCTCGGGTCATCTCCATCCCTTGAACTACGCCTTGGGCCTGGCCCGCGCCGCGCGCGAGGCGGGCGTCGCCATTTACGAGCAAAGTCCGGCGCTGCGCCTGACGCGGGGCGCGCGGCCGCAGCTGACGACCGAGCGGGGCGTGGTCAATTGCGCCCAGGTGGTGCTGGCCTGCAATTCCTACATCGGCGCGCTGGTGCCGGAACTGGAGCGGCGCATCATGCCGGCCGGCACCTATGTGATCGCCACCGAACCCTTGGGCAAGGAGCGGGCCGAGGCGCTGATCGCCAACGATATGGCGGTGTGCGACACCAATTTCGTGCTGGATTACTACCGCCTGTCCGCCGACCACCGCTTGCTGTTCGGCGGCAAGGTCAGCTATTCCGGCCGCGAGCCGGCCAATCTGGCGGCCGGCATGCGCAGCGACATGCTGCGGGTGTTCCCGCAACTGGCCGACGTCAAGATCGACTACGCCTGGGGCGGCTTCTGCGACATCACGGTGAACCGCGCGCCCGATTTTGGTCGGCTGGACGGCAATGTCTATTATCTGCAGGGCTTTTCCGGCCATGGGGTCAACATCACCGGCCTGGCCGGCAAGGTGGCGGCGGAGGCGGTGGCCGGCGACGCTTCGCGCTTCGACCTGTTCGCCAAGATTCGCCATAATCACTTCCCCGGCGGCAAATGGCTGCGCACGCCGGCCTTGGTGCTGGGCATGGCTTACTTCCGGATGCGGGATTATTTATAAGCGCCGCCGCGTCGCGGGCCACGGGCAGCCTTCGCGCTGCCCTTTTGTTTTTCAGGAGGCGTCCAGATAATCGTAGCCGCCCCAATCCAGCGCGTAGGCGGTATGGTTGTCCGCGGTGCGGACGGGTTTGAGCAAGCCGTTTTGCTGCATGTAGACTAGGTGTTCGTGGACGTCGGCCGCGCTGTATTCGCCGCCGGATTCGCGCGAGAGCGCCAGAAACAGTTTGCGCTCGTCCAGATATTGGATGTGCATGGTCTGCAGCAGGCGCAGCGTGCGGAAAATCAAGGTTTCGTTGCGGGTCATGACAGCGGATATTTTATTTTTATGACTATTCATTTATCTGACACTTTAGTTTGGTGCGTCAAGAAATATGACATTATTGTTTCAGGGGCCAGGGCATGACGACGGAACGGCCTGATTCGCCTTGCATCGCCGTGTGTTCCACCGCGGTGGGCGACGATATCTGCCGCGGCTGCGCGCGCAGTTTCGATGAGATCTCGAATTGGTGCTTCATGGACGCGGAGGAGCGGGAGCGGGTGTGGCTGCAACTGCCGTCGCGTCAGCGCGGATTGAAGATCGCGGCGGTATTCGCCTGCCTGCCTGAGCTTCATCAAGGCCAGGACGGCGAGTGGATGAGCGTGCCCTGCCTGCCCTTGTGGTTCCGCATGGAGGGGGACTGCCTGCGTTGGCGGGCGGAAGCGGGGACGGTTTGCCAGCGCGATTGCGCCGGCTGGAGCCCGGCTCAGGTCGCCGCCTTCCTGCGCGAGCAGGCGGGGATCGAGCATAACTAGGGGGAGAGATGGCGCAGGACAGTTCTTTGACCGAGTTTTGGGATGTGCGTTATCGCGATGGCGTGACGCCGTGGGAGGGCGCGCGAATGAGTCCCGAGGCCCTGGCATTTTTTCAGCGCCAGCCGGCTGGCCGGATCTTGCTTCCCGGCTGCGGCAGCGCCGGAGATTTGCCCTTGCTGCTGGACTGCGGCCATCAGGTGCTGGCCATCGATTTCAGCGCGCAGGCGGTGGCGATCGCGCGCGGGCAATGGCCGCAGGCGGCCGCCCATATCCGGCAGGCGGATTTTTTCGCCGTCGAAGAGACGCCGCCGTTCGACGCCGTGTTCGAGCGGGCCTTTCTCTGCGCGCTGCCGCCTCGTCTGCATGCTCGCTACGCGGAGCAGATGGCGCGCTTGCTGCGCCCCGGCGGCGCGCTGGCGGGCGTGTTCTTCATCGCGGATACGCCGCGCGGCCCGCCGTTCGGCCTGAGCATGCCGGCCTTGAGCGCCCTGCTGGAGCCGGCTTTCGTGTTGGAGAGCTGCGATCCGCAGCAAGACGGCGTGGCGGTGTTCGGCGGCCAGGAATACTGGATGGTGTGGAGAAGGCAACACGAAAACGAGGATTTGTAATACATTGGCATTGGTCGTTTGACGATAATCAATAGTCCGCCAACTATTCCAAAAACAAGGCCGCCATCGCTTAGGATGGCTGATTGAAGTCAATAAACAACAATAATTCTAGATACCAGCGACGGGCGGGCCCAAGCGCAGTATGGCGCGGGAGCCGCATCAGCCGCTGAACGGGATTGCGGAGCAAGAGGAGAAGTCATGCAGTGGTTCTGGCGCGTGTATACCCTGGTGGAAAAGACGTTCTGGGATACGTTGACCAAGAAATTGTGCAGTTTCTTTTTCATCAGCGTGTTTCAGCTGGGCATGGTGGCCTATGTCTATTATGTGCTGGAAGACATACGGAGCTCCTTGAAAGGGCAGGTGGCTTCGCCCCAGGTGTTGGCCAATATCGAATCCAGCATAGACGGCGCGTTGTTTTGGACGATGGCGCTGTGGGTGGTCAGCGTCGCCTTCATCGCCTTCATGGTCTGGTATTTGCGTTTTCTCATCGTCAGGCCGCTGAAAATGATTATCCGGATTTTCAATGAAATCGGCGCCGGCGAGGGGGATCTGTCCCGAGACATTCCCACCATCACCCATGATGAGATCCGCGAATTGTCGCTGTCGTATAACCGCTTTCTGCTGAAAATGCGCGAGATCATCAGCAATGTGCGGCTGATGACGGTGAGAATCGCGATGGATTCGGCGCGCACCCGCAAGAACGTGGTCGAATCGCTGGACGGCGCGCGCAAACAGGATCAGCTGGCGACCCAGGTCCGCGCGGCCAGCGATCAGAGCACCGAAGGCGTGGGTCAGGTCACCGAGCAGACCCAGGCCATTTCGGCCACTACGCTGGCCAATCTGGATGTGGCGCGGGAGTCCTACGCCGAACTCAAGTCCGTGGCGGAGAGCATCTACGACATCAATCAGAAGGTGGGCCATTTCAACCATACGGTGGATGACCTGAGCCAGCGCTCTTCCAGCATCAAGACCATTGTCGACCTGATCAAGGATGTGTCCGAGCAAACCAATCTGCTGGCCCTGAACGCGGCGATCGAAGCGGCGCGCGCCGGCGAAACCGGCCGCGGTTTCGCGGTGGTGGCCGATGAGGTGCGCAAGCTGGCCGAGCGGGTCAAAAAAGCCACCGACGAGATTTCGCACAATATAGACGGCATGCTGGGGCTGGTGTCGGAAACCCAGGTGGAAACCGCGCAGATCACCGAGGACACCAAGTCGGCGCGCGAAATCGTCTCCAAGGCGTCCGAGCACTTCAGCAAGATGATGGGGGACTTCGAAACCACGGCGAACAGCCTCAGCCAGATCGCCGCCACCATGTCGGAGTTTGTCGCCTCCAACGGCCAGGTCAATCTGCACGTGGCGGAGATTCACGAACTGGGCCACCGGGTGACGGACCGTCTGAATCATACCGAAGACTCGGCCACCAAGCTGTCCGGCGCGGCGGAGCAGGTGCAGCAGCTGGTGGCGCGCTTCATCCTGGGCGAAGGCGAGTTCGACCAGATCATGCAAACGGCCCGCGAGGCGCGCGATGAGCTGCAAACCGTCATGGCCGCGCAACTGGCCGCGGGCGTGGCGCTGTTCGATCAGAACTACCAGCCCATCGCCGGCGCCAAGCCGGCCAAATTCCGCACTCAGTACGACGCCAAACTGGAAAAGCTGATGCAGCCGGTGTACGACCGCGCCGCCAAGTCCGTGCCCGGCGGGGTGTTCTGTCTGGCAGTGGACACCAATGGCTACGCGCCGACGCACAACAGCTGGTATAGCCAGCCCTTGAGCGGGGATCCGGCCAGGGATCTGGTCAACAGCCGCGACAAGCGCAAGTTCGCCGATGGCGCCGGACTGCGCGCGGCGCGCAGCACCCAGTCTTTCCTGTTGCAGACCTATACCCGCGATACCGGAGAAGTGTTGTCGGAAGTGGTGCTGCCCATCATGCTGTCCGGCAAGCATTGGGGCGGTTTCCGCCTGGGCTTCAACCCGGAGCAGCTGCTGGAGTCGCTTGGGCGCGGAGCCGGCAGGCACTGAGGTGTTGCCGGACGGAAGGAACACAAAAACGGAGGCCGCGGCCTCCGTTTTTGTTTTGCGCGATGTGTCAGATCTGCAGCGGAGTCAGCAGGGTGACGACGCCCAGGCCGGCGAACAGCAAGGCCGCAATGGTGTGCACCAGTTTTTGCGGCAGCTTCTTCGCCGCCACCTCGCCCAAGAGCACCGCGGGCACATTGGCCAGCATCATGCCCAGCGTGGTGCCGGCCACCACCAGCAGCAGGGCGTCGGGAAAGCGCGCGGACAGGGCGACGGTGGCCAGCTGCGTCTTGTCGCCCATTTCCGCGATGAAGAAAGCGATACAGGTGGTGCCGAATACGCCGAAACGCTCCATCAGCCGGCTGTCTTCATCCAGCTTGTCCGGAATCAGCATCCAGCCCGCCATGGCGAGAAAGGAAAGGCCCAGTCCCCAGCGCATCAGGTCCGGCCCTATCTTGCTCATCAGCCAGTGACCCACCGCGGCGGCGGCGAAATGATTGAGCAGGGTGGCGACGAAGATGCCGAGAACGATGGGAACCGGCTTGCGGTAACGACCGGCCAGCATCAGCGCGAGCAATTGAGTCTTGTCGCCGATTTCAGCCAGGGCGACGATGCCGGTGGAAATGAGGAAGGCTTCCATGAAAACTCCGGGGGCTGCGCATACGCCATGACAAGCCCGCGCCGCAGCCCCGCGTTGCGCAGACATGTCATGGGTCTTGCCAAACGGAAGTTATCGTCGCATGCGCCATGGCCGTGACGGCCAAGCCTGTTGACGCATGCCGGCGCTGAACATCGCGCCGAGGCTACTCCCCCAGAACCAGCCGATTCTAAATCAGTTGGCGTAGCGGGGCAATCCGGCGGTTAGAGTTGCGAGGTGCATTGCGGGCAGCGAGACGCCTTTTCCGGAATGCTGGATACGCAGAACGGGCACTCTTTGGTGGCGGGGGCCGGCGCGGCGGCGGGCGCTTCGCGTTTCAGCCGGTTGATGGCCTTGACCAGCATGAAGATGGCGAAAGCCACGATGGTGAAGCTGACCATGGCGTTGATGAACAGCCCGATGTTCAGCGTGACGGCGCCGGCCTGCTTGGCCGCGGCCACCGACACATAAGGTCCAAGCTGTTTGCTTCCTTCTTTCAGCACGAAGAACAGATTGGAGAAATCGACGTTGCCGATCAGCAGGCCGATGGGGGGCATGATCACATCGTCCACCAGCGATTTGACGATGGCGCCGAAGGCGCCGCCGATGACCACGCCGACGGCCAGATCGATGACATTGCCTTTCATGGCAAATTCTTTGAATTCTTTGATAATGGACATGGTTAACCTCTGTTTAAATAGCGTTAAGCATTATAAGACATTCAGTCGCCGCAGCTCCATCGCTGGCCTGTTTTCAGGCCATTGAACGCGGGCGGACGGGCAGGCTGCCAAGCAGGGCGCCGCCAAGGATCAGCACGATGGCGGCCATGGCGACGGCGTTCAGCTGTCCCTGTCCGGAGCCTATCAGCAGCAGGGTGGACAGCAGCGGCGTGGCGTAGGACAAAGAGCCTATCTGCCTGGGGTCGCCTTCCTTCAGCGCGCGGTCCCATAGAAAGAAGGCGCCGCCCATCGGTCCGATGCCGAGCAGGAACAAGGCCAGCCATTGGCCGGCGCTGGGCGCGACGCTGGGTTCGAACAGCGCGTGGCACAGCAGGGAGAGCAGGCCGGACAGCAGGCAGAAACCGCCGACCGCGCTATTGGGGAAGCTGGGCAACCTGCGCGTCAGCAGGCTGAAGGTGGACCACACCACGGCGGCGCCGATGGCCAGCAGATAACCGACAAGATGTCCGCCGGACAGGGCGAGCTTGCCCCCGCTGACAATCAGCGCCGCTCCGCAGAAGCCCAGGATGCCGGCCAGAATATGGCGGCCGTGCAGCGAGGTGCCGGGCAGCAAAATCGGCGAAAGCATGACGATCAGCAGCGGCCATAGATAATTCAGCAGATTGGCCTCCATGGCCGGCGCGTGTCTGAAGGCGAAGAACAGCAAGAAATGGTAGCCGAACAAGCCGTAAATCCCGACCAGCAAAGTGGACGGGGGCACTTTCCAGTCGCGGCAACGGCGAACGCTGAGCAGGCTGCCGATCAACAGACAGACGCCGACCACGAAAAAAGGGGGAAGAGAGCGGGTTTGGGCGCCAAGCGTGGCCAGCGAGGCCCACAGCAAGATGGCGCCGCCGGCAAAGGCAATCGGTCTGGAAGTCATTATTATTCCAATGGGGAGGGTGGGCCGATTGTAAAACGGAAGCGGAAATGGAAAAAGCCACAATCCTGAGATTGTGGCTTTTGGAAATCTGGCTCCCCGAGCAGGGCTCGAACCTGCGACCTGCGGATTAACAGTCCGTCGCTCTACCAACTGAGCTATCAGGGATCATAATGCGGTAACGCGGGCTTGTTTTGGCTCCCCGAGCAGGGCTCGAACCTGCGACCTGCGGATTAACAGTCCGTCGCTCTACCAACTGAGCTATCAGGGAATGTAAAACAAGCAATTCTCAAACGGGGCCGTAGTGGCTCCCCGAGCAGGGCTCGAACCTGCGACCTGCGGATTAACAGTCCGTCGCTCTACCAACTGAGCTATCAGGGATTTGAGTGAGGGCGAACTATAGCTTCAGCCTGTCGGGCTGTCAACACTTGCGCGGCTGAAAATCGCTCGCTCCCGCCGTGCGGCGCGAAGGCGACGCGCGCGCCGGCAATTCACCGCTGGCGAAGGGGGGCGGCGACGCGTTAAAATTTCGTTTGTTGACAATGCGGGAATAGCCGCGTTTTTGAGGTGGGTTAAATGAATCTGGACGGAAAGCTCACGCTGGATGCGCGCGCGCAGCGGGCAAATAAAGATGCGGCGGAAATAAATGTTCATTTGCGGCAGTTGGAGGCGTTGCGCGCCGGCGCCGCAATATCGGTTCTGGATAATCGGAAAATCATCCAGGTGGCGGGCGAAGACGCGGAGGCCTTTTTGCAAGGCCAGCTCTCCAGCGATGTGCGGGAGTTGGCGGACGAAAACCGCGCCCAGTACAGCAGTTACTCCACGGCCAAAGGACGCATGCTGGCCAGTTTTCTGGTTTGGCGTAGCGGCGGAGTTTATTCCCTGGCGGTATCCGCGGATTTGGCCGATTACGTGGCCAAGCGCCTGAGCATGTTTGTCCTGCGCTCCAAGGTGAAGGTGTCGATTGCGGATAATCTGACCTTGATTGGCCTTGCGGGCGCGGCGGCGCTGGATGCGCTGGCGATTGAATCCGCATTGGCGGCAAGCGCGGGGCCGCGTGAAATGGTTGGCGTCGAGTTGGGTCTGCTGATCGGCCTGCCAGGCTCCGGCTGGGCGCTGGCGGTGGACGAGGTGGGCGCGGAGCGAATAGGCGAAAGGCTGACGGATGGCGCGAGCCTGATTTCCTCCGGCGTTTGGGATTGGAGGGATATCGACGCGGGCATTCCCTGGGTCGGTTTGGCGACTCAAGAGCAGTTTGTGCCGCAAATGGCGAATATGGAACTGATTGGCGGGGTGAGCTTTAAGAAAGGCTGCTACCCGGGTCAGGAAATCGTCGCCAGGTCGCAGTACCTGGGGAAATTGAAGCGGCGTTTGTTCAAAGTGGCATTTAAACAGCCGCTAGCGATCGGCGCCAAACTCTATAGCCCGTCCGTGGCGGGGCAGTCGATTGGCATGGTGGCGGCGGTTTGCCAAGTGGCGTCGGAGCAATATGAAGGCTTGGCCGTGGTTCAATTTCAAGCTTGGGAAGAAGGTATTTATGCAGACGAGGCGCATACAATAAGGCTTGAACAACGGAACCTGCCTTATTCCTTGAATGAGGGGCTGGAGAATTAATTGATAATTTCTGTTTTGTTTCCTTGACTTGAGTGGAAAGGCTTGGCTACATTATCATCTGTAATGCACCACTACTCTTACAATGTATTTGGGAACATGCTAATGGAACTGTCGAAATTGGATTTTACTCAGCTGGTGGCTCTGCGCGCCGATGTCGAAGCTGAAATCAAGCGCCGCGAAAGCGAAGAAAAGTCCAAAGCCAAGAAACAAATCATTGAACTTGCTCGCGCTTACGGCTTGAGCGTGGAAGAAGTGCTGGGCAAAACCGGCGGCGTGCGCAAGCCGGTGGAAGCCAAGTACCGCCACCCGGCCAGCCCGGAGCTGACTTGGACCGGCCGCGGCCGCAAGCCGGTGTGGGTGCAAGAGTGGATCTCCAGCGGCAAGGCCCTGGACGCTCTGGCTATCTAAGCAAACTGCGGGTTTGCAATGAATTTCGAAAGCGCCTGTCATGGGCGCTTTTTCTTTGCCCGACGGCGAGCGGTCCGGCTTGAGGCTTGCTATAAATGGATGTAACGTTCAAGCTGTTTCGCGTAGTGATTGAAATGTGCTGACATTGTCTTGAGAGTGGGCGGCTATGCTGGATTTTTTTTCAAGAGGGGCTAAAGGTCGCTCCGACCCATTGGCCAGTGCGGAAGCAGCCAGGGAGTTTGTGGCGGCTTTGAAGAAGGAACATGGCGCGGCCGCGCATGAGCGCGTGGTGGCGCTGCTGTCGCCATTGGAGCTGGATTGGCACAATATTTCAGTGGACCGCGTCGAAGCGCTATTGGCGCTGAACCAAGAAACGGCGTCGCTGCATGAAAACCTCTGCGCGCAGTACTTGCTGAATACGCGCATGCCCAAAGCGCTTGAAGCACAACTGAGAAGCCAGATACTGGCGTACGGCAAATGTTTTATCGACAGCTATCAGCATGTGCTGACGGTCGACGCCGACTCGGTCGAAGGCGCCAAGGTGCTGACCCTGTTGCCCATCGTGTTGTCGCGGATGATGTTCTATCTGGGCGAGCATGCCCGCTGGCACTGGGTTCGGAGCTTTAATCCGGAAGAGGCTTTTTGGTTGGGGGTCAACCAGCTGTATTGGTTCGCCGAGCATCATGGCTGCGATTCCGTCCCGGTGTTCTTGTTCGGCGACGGCCAACCGGCGACCACGGTCCAAGATCAATTCCTCATCTTGCACATGCTGGCCGTGCTGACTGGGGGCAATCTCAGCGCCAGGCAGCTGCATTTCGCCTATCAATTGTTGCAGGTACTGAGCAATCGCATGTCTTTGACTCGCGCTTGCGCGGAACACTCGAGCTTTGTGGTCTCTTTAAAGGGGCCGCATCCCGCGGCAAGGGCGTCGGGCGGCCTGGTGGACGAGGCTGCACGCTACTGGGGGACGACGGACCTGGTCGAGATACTGCACGGCTGGAGCATCGTGCTGGATGCAGGCAGAGTGCCGCCTGAAATCAAAAGAATGATGGAGCCGGGCATCGACGCCAACACCTTGCGCGCGTTGATGCGGGAGTGGTCGCCCCAGCAAATGCGTTTCGAGAGGGCCGAGCGGGTGCCGGTCTCAGGGCAGAGCATAGAGGTGGCGTATCGTCTGCCGGTGCTGCATCGTTTGATTAGGGTGGTGGACGAGGCCAAGCAAACGGGCGCGCTGGAAGACGGCAATTTCGATGATGCGGCCAATATCCGTATTTACGGCTTCGTCACCACGCGGAAGCGGGACAAGGGCGCGCCGATGCCGGGGCTGGCCTCGGGCGGGGAGGCCGTCGCTCAACCGGCAAAAGAAGAGTTTTCGCGCTGGGAAGTCGACAATGTCAGCCAAACCGGGCTTGGCGTGACTTTGGGCGCGATGGGAAACGAATGGGTTGGCCTGGGCGCGTTGATAGGCTTTCGCGAGAAATCGATGGATGGTTGGAGCCTGGGCGTGGTGCGCCGGGTGAAGCGGAACTCGGCGGATCAGATCTATCTGGGGGTTGAAACCTTGAGCCGCAGACCGGTGGCGGCTTCATTGCGCCCAACCGATGTAAGGTTGATCGACCCTACCTTGCCGCCTGAGCAAGTTTGGCTGGCGGGACATATCGCCTTGTTCGTGCCATGCCAACGCTCGGGCAAGGTGGTCAACGCCTTATTGCTGCCGCTCTCCTTATATGTATTGGGCAAGGAGTTCTACATGACGGCCAAGGGCAAGCATTTTCAGCTCTCCCTTGGCAAAGTGATGGATAAGGGCAGCGATTGGTGTTTAAGCGAGGTGGAACTGGTTCAAGCTTTGGAAAAGCTGCCGGTCATGCCGTGATTCCCTATATGTAGGATCAGATTGAACGCGGGTCGAAGCCAAGCTTCGGCCCGTTTTTCATGCTCTGGCGGGGAGTAGGGCGGGTGCGGGCAAATACCCCGTCCGGATATCCGCTGCCGCATCAAGGGTTTGCCCGGCCTGTCCCGCTTTTGTTGAGGTTTTTGTC
>NZ_LDUR01000026.1:0-45436 GCF_001043705.1 Chromobacterium sp. LK11 | reverse complement strand
AAGGCGAGACAAGGCGAAAACGGCTGAGAAAGCGGAATGGACTCGTGGTACATGAGCGTTTCTAAGCTGTACCCGCCGCGCCACGTGTCACGACGCGCAGCAGATCGTAAGCAGGTTTTTAGTTGATCGGGTCGAAGCAGTCTATGCGGCCGCCGCCCCGGCTAACATCATCAAGCGCCACGGTTTACATGAATGAAAATGAATGTATTAATCAGCCTGTTTCCACGCATAGCGCCTACCGGCGCGGAGGCCCATGATCAATACCTTGAGCGATATGGATTTGCGGCTGATCCGAGTGTTCCAAGCCGTGGTCGAAGCCGGCGGCGTCTCCGCCGCGCAAGGCGCGCTGAACACCAGCCAATCCACCATCAGCAATCAGCTGGCGGCGCTGGAAACCCGGCTCGGCTATCGACTGTGCGAGCGCGGCCGCGGCGGATTCGCGCTGACGGCCAAGGGCGAACGTCTGCTGGCCGCCAGCCGGCAACTGCTGGAGTCGATTGAAATGTTCTGCCAGGAAGCCCGACAGCTGGACCGGCAATTGGTCGGGCAATTGCGCATCGGCGTGATCGGCCATACCGCGCTGGGCGCCAACGCGCGGCTGTCGACGGCGATCCGGCGCTTTCGCGCGCGGCCGCAAGCGGTGGAATTGATTCTGTCCATGCTGCCGCCGGGCGGCCTGGAGGAGGCCTTGCTGTCGGGCGGCATTCATCTGGGCATCGGCTATTGCTGGCATCGCGCGCCGCAGCTTGATTACCAACCACTGTTCGTCGAACAGCAGCAGGCCTACTGCGGTCGCGACCATCCGCTGTTCCCACAAGCCGGAGCGCTGAGTCCCGCCGATCTGGCCGCGCACGACTGGGCCTGGCGCAGCTATCCGCTGCCGGACACCAGGCTGCCGGCGGCGGATTGGCGCATCAGCGCCCGCGCCGACAATATGGAGGCGATCGCCGCCCTGATTCTGTCCGGCCATCATCTGGGCTTTTTGCCGGAACACTATGCCACGCCGCTGGCGGAGCGGGACTTGCTGCGAGCGCTGGACCCGGCGCGCTGGCGCTATCTGGCCGAATTCCAACTGGTCACCCGCAAACGCGGCCATCCCAATCCGACACTGCAGGCCTTCGTCGACGACCTCGTCGCCGCCCACGGCGAGCCGCTTGCCGAGCGCCGGACATGAAAAATGCCGCCCCTGTTGCCAGGGGCGGCATTCCAAACTGTTCGCAGCTTTACGTCTAGCCCGTAACGCTTAGAACTTGTGTACGACGTTCAGACCGAAAGCCTTGATCTTGTCGGTGGACTGACCATTGCTCTTCAGGTAAGCGCTGTCAGCCTTGATTTCGCCGTACTGAGCGCCCACGGTGGTGCGCTTGGACAGGCTGTAGTCAACGCCCAGCAGGTACTGCTTGTAGCCGCTGTTATCTTTCTTCACGCCGTCAATCTTCGCGTCTTTGGACTGAGCGTAGGTGAACTTGGGCATGAAGGCGCCGATCTGGTAGCCGGCGGTCAGCGCGTATTCTTGCGATTCGTACTTGCGACCGTCAGTAGCGGTGCCCAAGTCAGCCAAGAAGTACTCCGGCGTCACGGTGGCGTCGCCCTTGTCATTGCGATAGCCCAGCGCCACGAAGATGTTGTTGGCGTTGTAGCCGGCTTCGATGCGGTGCTTGTTGTTGGCCTTGCTGCCACCGCTCTGAGCAACGGTAACCGGGCTTTCGTGGATGTACTGGTACTTGCCGAAGAAGCCGCTGTTCTCGTAGGACAGGCCCAGGTTGTAGGTTTCGCGATCGTTGTTCTGAACAGCGTTAGCGTTGCTATCGAAACCGCGCTTGTCTTCCTTGGTGCCGTACAGGAAGGCGGCTTGGAAGCCAGCAAATTCCGGGGTGTCGAAACGCACGGCGTTCTTAACATAGCCGTCGCCGCGGGTGAAGGCATTCAGTTGCAGCGCGTTGCTGCTGCTTTCCCACGGGTTAACTTGAGCCATGTCGGACTCGCCGTAGTTGGCCAGGTGACCCAGACGGAAGGTACCGAAGTTGGAGGACAGACCCACGAAGGATTCGCGGCTGGCGAAGGAACCGCTGCTTTCGCCGGTGCGGCTCTGGCCGTCGATGCCGAAGCCGGTTTCAACTTGCCAGATGGCTTTCAGGCCATTGCCCAGATCTTCATTGCCTTTGAAACCAATACGGGAACCCAGGTCGTCGATATTGGTTTGCTTGGTGCCCTTGCTGCTGTCGACGTATTCAACGCCGCCCTTGATGGTACCGAACACGGTTACGTCGGCGAAAGCGGCTGCCGGCAGGGTGGCAACCATCAAAGCGATCAGACTTTTTTTCATGATGTGGCTATCCTTCTTGTTTACTTAGGAAGTGAGCGAATACTAGTTGTTGTGTTTCACATTTGCAACTAGCCATGCAAACTTGTGGTCATTAAACAACAGTAGTGTCAAAAAAACAACATCAGACTTCAGGCAATCAGACTGAAACGCTCAAGCTAAGTTTCACTCTCAACTTGTTAAAATTCATTAACCACAAGCATTTGAGCAAAAAAATGCCCGCACGCGGCGGGCAGAAGATTGGATAGACTTGACTCGAACTCAAAGAATCGAAAAAGAATCTGTATCAGTGAATTCTGACACTGATTGTAATCAATCACTTTGTAAATGTCCATTTACAATACGGCTTTAATGTAAATAGAGTGTGAATACATCGTAAATTTTGAGAATTGCGCAGATACAAAGACGCCGGCGGCTCATGCCGCGTTCTCAACACTGCAAAACACGCAGACAAGAAAAAAGCCGCGCAAACGCGGCTGGAGGCAAGATCTGCGCCGTCAATGCCCGGCGGGCAAGGTCAGCCGCACGCACAAACCGCCTTGCGGCCGGTTGCTCAGCTTGAGGTCTCCGCCGTGGTCCCGCGCAATCGCCCGCGCGATCGCCAGACCCAGACCGCTGCCTCCGGTATGGCGCGCCCTGGAGTCCTCCAAGCGCACATAAGGCTCCATCACCCGCTCCAGATCGGCCTCGGCGATGCCCGGCCCCTGATCCTGAATGCACACCTCCACCCAGTCCTCCCGCTGCCGCAGGCTGACCTCGATTCCCGCGCCGCCATAACGGCGCGCGTTCTCCAGCAGATTGCCCAGGCAACGGCGCAAGGCGCCGACCTTGCCGGCCACCGGCGCCACCGGCTCTCCGTGCAGCTGGATGTCGGCGCCGAAAGCCTCCATATCCTCCGCCACGCTTTCCAGCAAGGCGTTGAGGTTGAGCTTCACCACCTGCTCGCTGCCGCAACCGCCGCGCAGATAGGTCAGCGAATCATTGATCAGTTGGTCCATCTCCAGCAGGTCGCGCTCGATCGCCTGTTTTTCCGACGACTCGGCCAGCCCCTCCAGACGCAGGCGGATGCGGGTGATCGGCAAGCGCAGGTCGTGCGAGACGCCGGCCAGCATCTGATTGCGGGTTTTCAGCAGGCGCTGCAGCTCGGTCTGCATCCGGTTGAAGGTTCTGGCGGCTTCCGCCACCTCCTCGGAACCGGTCTCCGGCAGGGGCGCCTGGTTAAGGTTGCTGGCCAGGCCCCGGGCCGCGCGCGCGAACAGGTCCAGCGGCCGGATCAGCTGCCGCACCGCCCAAGCGCCCAGAATCGAGGCCGTCAAGGCCACCAGCAGCAGCCAGGCCAGAATGCGGATGGGTTGATCGGCCAGCGAAATCGGCCGCGAAGCGTTGAAGGTCAGCACCGTGCCGTCGCTCAGCCTGGCCTGCACCGTGGCCAGATGGGTCTTGAATTCGGCCAGCGGGCCCAGCGCGGTCAACTCCTCGCTGACAATGGAGCCGGCGACGCCGGCGTCCCGCGTAGGCGTGAAGTTTTTCAAGCCCAGTCCTCCCACCCTATCGATCAAGGCCGCGCGGCCGCCCGCCGACGAGTCCTGCTGCTTGGACAGCACTTGCAGCGGGTAAGGCTTGATCAGATCGCGCTTGATCAATTGCTGAAACGAGCGGCCATGCAGACTCAGCTGATGCTCCGGCCGTTCCCAGAAGCGGTCCATGCGCACCAGCAGCGTGGGCTGGTTCAAGGCGGAGATCACCTGCTCCCGGTATTTGCTTGGGCACTCGTCCAATAGATTGACGATGTCGGCGATGTGTTGCGCGGTGTACTGCACGCGCAAGGAATTGCTCAGGCGATCGCGGTCGCTGAGAATGAAATAGATGCCCAAGGCGTTGGCCAGCAGCAGCCCGCCCACCAGCGTCAGCAAAATCTGGCCGTACAGCGTGCGCGGCAACCACTTCATCGCAGCGCTTCCACCTCGCAGGCCAGCATATAGCCGCCGCTGCGTATGGTCTTGAGCAGCATCGGTTCGCGCGCGTCCTCGCCCAGCCGGCGGCGCACCCGCCCTATCATCACGTCCACGGTGCGGTCGAAGGGGCCGGCTTCCTTGCCGTTCATCGCTTCCATCAGTTGATCTCGCGACATCACCGCGTTGGCGTTTTCCGCCAGGGCCTGCAGCAGCTTGAACTCGCCGCCGGACAACGGGGTGACCACGCCTGCCTCATCCAGCAGATGCTGGGCGTTCAAGTCCAGCGTCCAGCCGGCGAAGCTCAGCCGGCGCACGCTGGCCGCATTCGCCGGCTGATCCGATACCCGGCGCAGAATGCTCTTGATCCGCGCCAGCAGCTCGCGCGGACTGAACGGCTTGGTCAGATAATCGTCGGCGCCCATCTCCAGGCCGATGATGCGGTCCAGCTCGTCGCCGCGCGCGGTCAGCATCAGGATGGGCATGCAGGAACGTTCGCGCAGGTTGCGGCACAGCGTCAGCCCGTCCTCGCCCGGCAGCATCAGATCCAGGATCAACATATTGTAGTTCTGCGCGGCGATTGCCTGATGCATGGCCTGGCCGTCGCCGACGGCGTCGACGGCGAAGCCCTGCTTGCCCAGATAGTCGCGCAGCAGATCGCGCAGATCGGGGTCGTCATCCACCACCAGCAATCTTGGCAAATCGACAGTCATAACAGCTCATCTCCATTACGGCTTTATTATAAGACCCGCTAACAAAACCCCTGATCCTGCATTGCGCCTCCTTGTCGTACTATGGGTGCTGCCTGCGTCGGCGCGCCTTGGCTCAGCTTCTCTACGTGGTTTGGTTAGCGGCTCTAAGGATACCGCGCCCGCCCGCCGGGCTGAGGGAGAAATCGTGGGCAAATGAGAAAGGTTTACACAAGGTTTACAAAAAACCGGCCAGGCGCAATGCGCGTGGCCGGTTTCTCTTTCCCCGCCGGAGCCATGCTCCGGCTCCGCCTCAATCATTGGGGTTCTGATCGCGCGTCTTGTGCAGCGAATACAGCACGCCGGCCAGCAGCAGGCCCAGCGTCGCCGCCAAGGACCAGGCGGTGGGAATCTTGAACGTCACCCAACCCACGTCGTTGAAGAACACCAAGCCCACCTTGACGCCTATCATCACCAAGACCAGCGACAAGGCGTACTTCAGATAATGGAAGCGATGCACCATCGCCGCCAGCGCGAAATACAGCGCGCGCAGGCCCAGGATCGCGAAGATGTTGGAGGTGTAGACCAGGAACGGGTCCTGGGTGATGGCGAAGATGGCCGGAATGCTGTCCACCGCGAACACCAGATCGGCGCTCTCCACCATGATCAGAGCCAGCAACAGCGGCGTCGCCCACCAGCCGCGCGCCAGGCCATGCGCCTCGCCGCGCACCAGGAATTGCTTGCCGTGCAAGTCCGGCGTCAGCCGCAGATGACCGCGCAGCCACTGATACATGCGGTTTTCCTGGATAGGCGCGTGTTCGTCGTCGGAAAACAGCATCTTGATCCCGGTGGCGATCAGGAACAGGCCGAACAGGACCAGCACCCACTGGAACTGCGCCACCAGCGCCGCGCCCAGGCCTATCATCACGGCCCGCATCACGATCACGCCGAGGATGCCCCAGAACAGCACCCGGTGCTGATACAAGCGCGGCACCGCCAGGCTGGAGAAGATCAGCGACATCACGAAGACGTTGTCCATGGACAGCGACTTCTCCACCACATAGCCGGTCAGATACTGCATGCCGGCGTCCGCGCCCTGATACCACCAGATCCAGCCGCCGAAGGCCAGGCCGACGCCGATGTAGAAAGCCGACAACAGCAGGCTTTCCTTGACCCCGATCTCTTTTTCCTCCTTGTGCAGCACGCCCAGATCAAAAGCCAGCAGCGCCAGCACGATGGCCATGAACATCAACCACACCCACAAGGGATAGCCGGCAAAACCGGCGTTCAACCATTCCATAAGCATTCCTTTCGGCAATAGAAAGGCCCCGGGCCGAGCGAGCCGCCCCGGGGCCTGAATTCACACACGCCGCCCCCGCTGCCGCGGAGGCGGGTCAAGATTTAACGACCGTGTTCCAGCGCGCCGATGCGCTCCTCGATGCTGGGGTGGCTGGAGAACAGCGCCATCAGGCCGCCGCGCCCGCCGGAGATGCCGGAGGCGGCCATGTTCTGCGGCAGATCGCCAGCGGCGACGCCGCCCAGGCGGCGCAGGGCGTTGACCATCGGACGCGCGCCGCCCAGCAGCGTGGCCGCGCCGGCGTCGGCGCGGAATTCGCGCTGACGCGAGAAATACATCACGATGGCGGAGGCCAGGATGCCGAACACGATCTCACAGACGATCACGGTAACCATGTAGCCGATGCCCGGGCCGCTGGACTCTTCGTCGTTGCGGCGCAGGAAGTTGTCCACCAGGTAGCCGACCACGCGCGCCAGGAAAAACACGAAGGTGTTGACCACGCCCTGGATCAGCGTCAGCGTCACCATGTCGCCGTTCTGGATGTGGGCGACCTCATGGGCCAGCACCGCCTCCACTTCTTCTTCCGTCATCGAGGCCAGCAGGCCGGTGGACACCGCCACCAGGGAATTGGACTTGCTCGGGCCGGTGGCGAAGGCGTTGGGCTCGCCCTCGTACACCGCCACCTCGGGCATCGGCAGATTGGCGCGGCTGGCCAGCTTCTGCACGGTGTGCACCAGCCAGCGCTCGGTGTCGTTGCTCGGCGTTTCGATCACGCGCGCGCCGGTGCTCCACTTGGCCATGGTCTTGGACAGCATCAGCGAGATGAAGGCGCCGCCGAAGCCCATCACCGCGGCGAAGCCCAGCAAGGTGCCCAGGTTCAGGCCGTTGCCCGTCATGTAGCGGTTCAGCCCCAACAAGCTGGCCACGATGCTCAGCACCACCATCACGGCGATGTTGGTGGCGATTAATAGGATGACTCGTTTCATGGTGTTGGCCCTTGCGTTGAATTCGACGGCATTCCGCGGAACGCCCGACACAGTGCATTCTAGACGCTGCGTCCCTCGGAAAAAATCAAATATAATCAGAAAATACATCAAGTTTTTTCGAACCATTATGTCCGAACGGATCAACTTCAAGCATCTGCATTACTTCTGGGCGGTCGCCCACGCCGGCGGCGTCACCCGCGCGGCGGAACAATTGGGCGTCAGCGCCCAAACCGTCAGCGGCCAGATTTCGCGGCTGGAGCAGAGCCTGGAGCGAACCTTGTTCCGACAACAAGGACGCCAGCTGGTTCTGACCGAAGCCGGCCATGTGACGCTGCGCTACGCCGACCAGATTTTCATGCTGGGCGAGGAATTGCAGGAAACGCTGGAAGACGCGCAGCTGGACAAGACCATACGCCTGGCGGCGGGCATCTCGGACGTCTTGCCCAAGGCCATCGCGCTCAAGCTGCTGGAACCGGCGCTGCGGCTGGACGCCAAGGTCAGGCTGCAATGCGGCGAAGGCGATTTCGACGAGCTGCTGGCCGACCTGACCCGCCACCGGCTGGACGTGGTGTTGGCGGACCGGCCGATGACGGCCGGCGGATCCCAGCCCTTCCAATCCTGGCTGCTGATGCGCTGCCCGGTGATGATAGCCGGCGCGGCAGGGCTGTGGCGGCGCTACGCCGAAGGCTTCCCCGCCAGCCTGAACCAGGCGCCCATGCTCTTGCCCAGCCGCCACCATGTGCTGCGCAGCCAGCTGGACCAGTGGTTTGAAGAGCGCCGGATCAAACCGGACATCGTAGCGGAGTTCGACGACGGCGCCTTGCTGGACGCCTTCGGCCGCCAGGGCTTCGGCCTGTTTCCCAGCACGGCGCCCAGCGGCGGCGACGCGAACGCGCCGCAGGCTCTGGGCGAGGTCGACGGCGTCTGGGAGCACTATTACGCCATCGCCAACCGCCGCCGGCTGCAACATCCGGGCGTGCAGGCCATGTTGCAAGCCGCCATCGAAGCCGCGTCCTGAAAGCAAAAAACCCCGGACGGGTCCGGGGTTTGACGGTGCGGCGCGGACTTACTCGCCCAGGTAGGCGTTGCGCACGCGTTCGTCGTTGAGCAGGTCCTTGGCCGGACCGCTCATGGTGATGCGGCCGCTTTCCATCACGTAGCCGCGCTGCGACACTTCCAGCGCCAGCTTGGCGTTCTGTTCCACCAGCAGCATGGTCACGCCTTCCTTGGCCACCATCTGGATGATCTCGAAGATCTTTTCCACGATGATGGGCGCCAGGCCCATGGACGGTTCATCCAGCAGCAGCAGCTTGGGCTTGGACAGCATCGCGCGGCCCATGGCCACCATCTGCTGCTCGCCGCCGGACAGGGTGCCGGCCAGTTGCTTCTGCCTCTCCTTCAGCCGCGGAAACAGCTCGTACACCCGTTCGGCCTCGCTCAGGATCGCGGCCTTGTCGTCGCGATAGTAAGCGCCCATCAACAGGTTCTCTTCCACCGTCAGCTTGGCGAACACCCCGCGGCCTTCCGGCACCATGGCCAGGCCGTGACGCACGAAGTTGTGCGGCGCGATGGTGGAAATCTCCTTGCCGTCGTAGTGGATGCTGCCGCCGGATTTCTTCACCATGCCCACCAGGGTTTTCAGCGTGGTGGTCTTGCCGGCGCCGTTGGCGCCGATCAGGGTCACCAGCTCGCCCTGCTCGATGTGAAAATCGATGCCCTTGACCGCCTGAATGCCGCCATAGGCCACTTGCAGGTCTTTGACTTCCAAAATGCTCATGCGTGTGCCGCTCCCAGGTAAGCCTCGATCACTTTCGGGTTCTTGCGCACCTCTTCGGGAACGCCTTCGGCAATCTTCTTGCCGTAATCCAGCACCGCGATCCGGTCGCACAGGCCCATCATCAATTTGACGTCGTGCTCGATCAGCAGCACGGTCACGCCTCCGGCGCGGATTTTGGACATCAGGGCCTTCAGCTCCTCGGTTTCGCGCGGGTTCATGCCGGCGGCCGGTTCGTCCAGCGCCAACAGCTTGGGCTCGGTGGCCAGCGCGCGCGCGATTTCCAAGCGTCGCTGGTGGCCGTAGGACAGATTGCGGGCGCGCTCATGCGCGACGTCGGCGATGCCCACGTACTCCAGCAGCTCCCAAGCCTTGTCGGTGATCGCCTTTTCTTCGGCCATGGTGCGCCTGTCGCGCAGCACCGCGCCCAAAGCGCCGGCCTTGGAGCGAATGTGGCGGCCCACCATCACGTTTTCCAGCGCCGTCATTTCGGCGAACAGACGGATGTTCTGAAAGGTGCGCGCGATGCCGGCGGCCACCACCACGTGCGGCTTCTGCTGGAACAGATTGTGGCCGTCGAACTCGAACGCGCCCTCGTCCGGCACGTACAGGCCGGTCAGCACGTTGAACAGCGTGGTCTTGCCCGCGCCGTTGGGGCCGATCAGGCCGTAAATCTCGCCCTTGTTGATGGTCAGCGCCACATTGTTGAGCGCGTGCAGGCCGCCAAAGCGTTTATGGATGCCTTCTATCTTCAGCAAAACTTCAGCCATGCTCAACCTTTCTGCCCTGCGGCTTCTCTATCGTCACGGAACTCGGCCTTGCGGCGCTTGGACGGCCACATGCCCTCCGGCCGCACCAGCATCATCACCACCATCGCCAAGCCGAACAACAGCATGCGGGCGTTTTCCGGATCGATCAGCATTTTGCCGAAGGTTTTCATCTGCAGCGGGCCAATCACTTCGCGCAGGATCTCCGGCGCGATGGTCAGCACCACGGCGCCGAGAATCACGCCCGGGATGTGCCCCATGCCGCCCAGCACGATCATCGCCAGAATCATGATGGACTCCAGCAAGCTGAACGATTCCGGCGACACAAAGCCCTGGAAGGACGCGAACAGGCCGCCCGCCACGCCGCCGGACAGCGCGCCCAAGGCGAAGGCCAGCAGCTTGATGTTGCGGATGTTGATGCCCATCGCCGCGGCGGCGATGTCATCCTCGCGCAGCGCCACCCAGGCGCGGCCGATGCGCGAATGCTGCAGGCGCCAGGCCATGATCACCACGCCCACGGTCAGGGCCAGGAACAGATAGTAGTAGAGGTAGACGCTGTGGAAGCTCAGGCCGAACACATTCATCGTCTCGCCCAGCGACACGCCGCCCACCTTGATCGGATCGATCAGGTTGATGCCTTGCGGGCCGTTGGTGATGTTGACCGGGGTGTTCAGGTTGTTCATGAAGATGCGCACGATCTCCCCGAAGCCCAGCGTCACGATGGCCAGATAGTCGCCCTTGAGCCGCAATACCGGCGTGCCCAGCAAAATGCCGCAGAAAGCCGCCAGCACCGCGCCCAGCGGGATGGTGATGTAGAACGGCAGATGCAGGCCGAAATGCGGCGAGCCCAGCAAGGCGAAGGTGTAGGCGCCGACGGCGTAGAAGGCGATGAAGCCCAGGTCCAGCAAGCCGGCGAAGCCCACCACGATGTTCAGGCCCAGCGCCAGCATCACGTAGAGCAAGGCGAAGTCGACGATGCGGACCCAGGAATTGCCCAGCAGGCCGCCCACTAGGAAGGGCAGAACCGCCATCGCCACCGCGGACAGCATGAACAGGCCGACTTTCTTACCGGTGTCCATCTTGTTGATATTGAGTGCCATGGTCATGATATGTCGTCTCCAGGATCAGGCACGGTCGGCCATCTTTTCGCCCAGCAGGCCGGACGGACGGAAAATCAGCACCATGATCAACACCATGAAGGCGATGATGTCCTGATAGTTGGAGCCGAGGAAGCCGCCGGTCAGCGTGCCGATGTAGCCGGCGCCCAGGCTTTCGATGATGCCCAGCAGCAAGCCGCCGGCCACCGCGCCGCCCAGATTGCCGATGCCGCCCAGCACCGCGGCGGTGAAGGCTTTCAGACCGATCATGAAGCCCATGTAGTAATGAGCCTGCTCGTAGTTGGTGGCCACCATCACGCCGGCCACCGCGCCCAGGCTGGAGCCGATGACGAAGGTGGCGGAAATGATGGTGTTGACGTTGACGCCCATCAGGCCGGCCACCGCCGGGTTCTGGCTGGTGGCGCGCATCGCGCGGCCCAGTTTGGTGCGTTCCACCATCAGCAACAGGCCGGCCATGATCACCAGACACAGCACGATGATGGTGATCTGCAGCTTGGTGATGCTGGCGCCGAAGAAGGACACCACGTCATGGTCGAGGATTTGCGGGAAGGGGATGTAGTTGCGTCCCCAGATCAGGATGGCCACCTGCTGCAGCACGATGGACAGGCCGATCGCGGTGATCAGCGGCGCCAGTCTTTGCTTGCCGCGCAGCGGACGGTAAGCGATGCGCTCCACGGTGAAGCCCAGCAGCATGCAGGCCGCAATCGCCACCAGCAGGCCGATCAGCACCAGGGCGGGACCGGGCAGGCCGGAACCGGACAAGGCGTTGATGACGGAGATGGTGACCATGGCGCCGAACATCACCACTTCGCCGTGGGCGAAATTGATGAGCCCCATGATCCCGTACACCATGGTGTAGCCCAATGCGATCAACGCATAAATGCTACCCAGAACGAGACCGTTCAGGATTTGTTGCAGAAAAATGTCCACGTTGGGAGATCTCCTTTGTATTGACGACCGGCAGCTTGCGGGGCTTCCCCTCTTATTGGCTGCTGCCTGTTCTTGAGTGCCCGGACGAGCCTTGATTATTTGGATTCTGTCAGACAGGCGAACGGATTATGTAGGCGGATTCCAGCGACTGTCAATCTTAAAGATTGGTTAAAACGGCACCAAATCAAGCCCATTTAAAAACAATATAACATATTGTTTTTCATGCATTTTTCTGAAAAACAAGACGAAACCGGCCAAAGAAGTTTTGAATTTCTCCGGATAAAGGAAAACCCTAGGCCGGCCGGTCGTTTTTCAGATTTTGATCATGCTTCGGCGCAAAGTATGTTCGCTTTCGAAAAGACTTCCATCAAAGAATTCGCATTACAACATTCAATCGCTTTCGCGATTCGAATGGATACAATCTCCCAAAAATACGCCTCAAGCCGACAAAAATTGCATGCCGCGGCGCACCAAACATCAAGCAAGAACAAGGCCACCACAGCCAGCGCCCATCCGACATTCCAGCCCTCGCGCTTTTATGGCTGAAACATAGCCCATCCAGTCCGTCTTGGCAGCAACTGTCTTAAGAGCGGACAACGCGTTCCGCTGCCGCGGCGCGCGGGCGGGCTGCGCCTACGCGCGGCAGGGCCACCACGGTCCCGGCTCCAATTGGATCGAAACAAGCAACAATTTAGTGCGATTTAGATGGTTTATTCCCATTAAGCGCGCGTTTTATAGTGAGCGTCGCCATCCAACCGACCCACCGCCGGCGATAGACGCCGGGCCCTATGGAGAATGAATCGATGTTTCGCCAAACCCTGATCGCCGGCGCCTTGACCCTGGCCGCGACGGCCGCTCTCGCCGCCGAACCGCTGAAGCTGTCCATCTACAACGCCGACGGCAATAGCTTCAACGTCAGCTCGGTGCTGGTCAGCGGCGAAAAAGACGCCATCCTGATCGACACCGGCTTCACCCGCGCCGACGCCCACCGCATCGCCGCCAAGGTGTTGGACAGCGGCAAGCAGCTGAAAGCCATCTATATCAGCCAGGCCGATCCCGACTACTACTTCGGCGCCGCCGAACTGAAGAAAATCTTCCCGCAGGCCCAAGTGCTCAGCAACGGACCCACCCTGGCCAAGATCAAGGCCAATATCCAGGGCAAGATCGCCTACTGGGGCCCGCAGATGGGCGCGAACGCGCCCAGCGTGCCGCTGCTGCCCGATGAACTGAAAGGCGAACGCCTGGAACTGGAAGGCAAGACGCTTGAAATCAAAGGCGCGCGCGGCGTGCTGGCTCACCGCGGCTATGTGTGGATTCCGTCCATCCGCGCGATTGTCGGCAATGTCGGCGTCACCGCCCCCAGCATGCACGTCTGGACCGCGGACACCCAGAGCCGGAGCGAACGCCAGGCCTGGATCAAGCAACTGGATGAAATGGAAGCGCTGCAACCGGCGATCGTGGTGCCCGGCCATATGCACGCGGGCGACAAAACCGATCTGAGCGCCGTGCGCTTCACCCGTCTGTATTTGCAGCGCTTCGAACAGAATCTGGCCAAGTCGGCCGATAGCGCTCAATTGATCCAGGCGATGAAGCAAGCCTTCCCGCAAGCGGGCGAAGACATGTCGCTGGAGATCGGCGCCAAGGTCAACAAGGGCGAGATGAAATGGTAAACGCCCCCGCGATCCGGCTGCACTACTTTTACGACCCGCTGTGCGGCTGGTGCTACGGCGCCTCGCCGCTGCTGCTGGCGGCCGCCGCGCGGCCGGAAGTCGAACTGGCGCTGCACGGCGGCGGCATGCTCAGCGCGCCGCACAACCGCCGCGTGAACCTGGAATGGCGCGGCTATGTGATGCCGCACGATCATCGCATCGCCGCCCTCAGCGGCCAGCCCTTCGGCGACGCCTACTTCGACGGCCTGCTGCTCAGCGACGCGCGTTTGGACTCGACGCCGCCGATCGCCGCCGTGCTGGCCGCGCAGGAATTGGGCATCCCGCCGCAGGCCATGCTGGCCAGCGCGCAGGCGGCTCATTACCTGCACGGGCTTGAGATCGCCGACGTCGCCGTGCTCGCCCGGCTGGCCGCCGATTTGGGCGCGCCCGCCGACCGCTTCGCCGACGCCTACGCCGGCGGCCTGGCGCGCAGCGTCGAACATATCGACCACAGCCGCCGGCTGATGAACCGGCTGGGCTTGCACGGCTTCCCGTCCGCGGCGCTGGAAGTGGACGGCCGCTTCGAAGCGCTGGACCTGGGCTCCTATCTGGGCAAACCGGAGATGTTCAGCCAGCACCTGGCCCAGCTCGGCTCCGCCCCCCGCTCCGACGCCGTCGGCCTGCCGCCGATGTGCGGGCTGGACGGCTGCTAAGCGCCGCGCCTAGCCCCCTCCTCGCCAACGGCGGCCCTGTCCCATCAAGGCCGCCGTTTGCCTTGTCCGTCCGCGCGACGGTTGATGACAAACAAATTCTCGAACGCTACAGTATTCGGACACATCAAAAACAATCCACTGTCTACAGCCATTGGCTGAAATAAGGGAAACCCGTCCGGATGAAAACCTTAGGCACCACCCTGTCCTTCGCCCTGCTCGCGCTCTGCGCCACGGCGAGCGCCGCTCAAGACCCGTATCTGTGGCTGGAGGAGATTCAAGGCAAAGAAGCGCTGGCCTGGGTCGGCCGGCAAAACGCGAACACGCGCCATGACATCGGCCGGCAAGCCGATTATCCGGCGCTGCGCCGCGAACTGCTGACCATCCTGGATTCCAACGACCGCATCCCCTCCGTAGAGAAGATAGGCGAGCTCTACTACAACTTCTGGCGCGACAAAGACCATCCGCGCGGGCTGTGGCGGCGCGCCACGCTGGACGAATACCGCAAGTCCGCGCCGCAATGGGAAACCGTGCTGGACCTGGACCGCCTGGCCAAGGACGAAGGGGAAAACTGGGTCTGGCAAGGGGCCGACTGCCTGCGTCCCAATCAAGAGCGCTGCCTGCTGCGGCTCAGCCGCGGCGGCGGCGACGCCGCGGTGGTGCGCGAATTCGACCCGGCCGCCAAGGCCTTCGTCAAGGACGGCTTCCATCTGCCGGAAGCCAAGAGCGAAGTCAGCTGGCAGGACCTCGATACCCTGTATGTGATGAGCGACTTCGGCCCCGGATCGCTGACCGACTCCGGCTACCCCCGCGTCGTCAAGACCTGGCGCCGCGGCCAGCCGCTGGCCCAGGCGCAAACCGTGTTCGAAGGGCGGCAAGCCGACGTCGCCGTGCACGCGGCCAGGATAGACGCTCAAGGCCGCCGCTACGACGTGATCACCCGCGCGCCCAGCTTCTTCACCACGGAAACCCGGCTGCTGGTGGGTGGAGAATGGCGCAAGCTGGACAAACCCGAGCACGCCGGCGTCGATTTCTTCGACAACTGGCTGCTGCTGACGCCCAAGCAGGACTGGAAGATCGGCGCAAAAACCTGGCGCGGCGGCTCCCTGCTGGCCATCGATGTCGACGCCTACCTGGCCGGCGCGCGCGACTTCACCCCCTTGTTCGAACCCAGCGCCGCCGTCTCGCTGGCGGAACAAACGCCCACCCGCGACAGCCTGCTCTTGACCACGCTGGACAATGTCGGCAGCCGCCTGCGGGAATGGAAGGTCGTGGCCGGCCAATGGCAATCGCGGCCGGTGGCCACGCCCAGCTTCGGCAGCATCAGCGTACGCGCGGTCGATCCCGATCGCGACAACCGCTATTTCTACAGCTACACCGACTTTCTGACCCCGCCGACGCTGGCGCTGGCCGAGACCGGCGGCGATGAGCGCCAGACGCTGAAACAACAGCCCGGCTTTTTCGACGCCAGCCCCTACCGCATCCAGCAGTGGTTCGCCAGCTCGCGCGACGGCACCCAAGTGCCCTACTTCCTGGTCAGCCGCAAGGACATCAAGCTGGACGGCAGCAATCCGACGCTGCTGTACGGCTACGGCGGCTTCGAAGTGTCGCTGACGCCGCGCTACAGCGGCGCGCTGGGCAAGGCCTGGCTGGATCGCGGCGGCGTCTACGCGCTGGCCAATATCCGCGGCGGCGGCGAATACGGTCCGGCCTGGCACGAGGCGGCGCGCAAACACCTGCGCCAGAACGCCTACGACGACTTCGCCGCCATCGCCGAAGACCTGGCCAAGCGCGGCGTGGCCGACGCCCGCCATCTGGGCATCAAGGGCGGCAGCAACGGCGGCCTGCTGATGGGGGTGATGCTGACTCAGCGCCCGGAGCTGTTCAACGCCGTGGTCTGCCAGGTGCCGCTGCTGGACATGCGCCGCTTCAATCGCTTGCTGGCCGGAGCCAGTTGGATGGACGAATACGGCAATCCGGATCTGCCGGAAGACTGGGCCTATATCCGCCGTTACTCGCCCTATCAGAATCTGAAGTCTGACGCGCGCTACCCGGCCACCCTGTTCATGACTTCGACGCTGGACGACAGGGTTCATCCCGGCCATGCCCGCAAGATGTTCGCGGCCATGCAGGCGATGGGCGCCCCGGTGCAGTATTTCGAGCGCACCGAGGGCGGGCACGGCGCCGCCGCCAATCATCAGCAAGAGGCCGACATCGCGGCGATGGAATACGCCTTCCTGCTGCGTCAACTGCGCTGACGGCGCCCGCCAGACAGGGCGCGCGCCAATGCGGCCGCAACCGTTAGCAGGCCCTGTTGGCTCAGGACCCGCCTGACGGCGGCCAGGCGAGAGACACGCCGGAATTGAGCGGGCGCTCGGCGTTCCGCTTCGACGACGGCAAGATCAGCGATCTCGCCGGCTACGGCTGGAGCCGCGCGAGCGGAGCGTCAAAACAAACCGCCTGCGGCCGAAACGGCGACAGGCGGTTTTACATGAGACGCGGGATGTTCAATCATCGCCGGACTCGACCCAGCTGGGGCTGCGCTTGGCGATGAAGGCGCTGACGCCCTCGATCTGCTCCGCGCTGCCCATCAGCTGGCGCACCGCGGCGCGCTCGCGCTCCAGATGCTGGGCCAGCGTCAGGTTGCCGCTTTCCTCGATCAGACGACGCGCGGCGGCCACCGCGCCCGGCGCTTGGTTCGCCACCTTGTTGGCCAGGCTGATCGCCACGATCTTGGCGAAGCCCTGGTCCACCACTTCCTCGATCAGACCTATGGTCAAGGCCTTTTCCGCCGTCACCACTTCGCCGCCCAGAATGATGCGCTTGGCCCAGGAAACGCCCACCTTGTCCGCCAGCGTCTTGGTGCCGCCCGCCGCCGGGATGATGCCCACCTTGGCCTCCGGCAGCCCGAGCTTGGCTCCGCGCTCGGCCACCATGTAATCACAGCCCAGCGCCAGTTCCAGGCCGCCGCCCAAGGCGTAGCCGTTGATCGCGGCCACCGTAACGCCGCGGTATTGCTGCAAGCTACGCAAAGCCTCGGCGAAGGCGTCGAACACCTTGTCGGCCTCGGCCGCGTCGCCGGACGCGAATTGCTTCAAATCGGCGCCGGCGGAAAAAAACGCGTCGCCCGCGCCGGTCAACACCACCGAACGCACAGCCGGATCCGCATCCAGCGACCGCATCGTCGTAGCCAGCTCATTCAGGCTCTCCGTGGTCAGCAAATTTGCCGGCGCGTTTTTGAGAGTCACGATCGCTGACTGGCCCAGCCGCTCAAGTGTCAGATACTTGGCCATATTTTCCTCACTCTATCCCCATGGATTACATCGCTGATGCATATGTTTTGACCAGGTCGAGCGCCTGGATCCTCAGCGCGGGACCCATTGCGCATAGGTCCGAAGCCAAAGCAGCATTCTCATTGCAAACTGACCTTTTGACCAGTAGTCGGCTGGCAAGACCATCATTTTTTTTATAACTTTCTTTAAGGAGATGCCAAGTAAAATTTTGATAAAGGCAATAAATGCCAAAAGCAAATATGACCGCCGCGCGCACAAGCGCGGGCCGCCACTCTGTTACCATAGAGCTTTCTGAGACAGGTTGCGGCATGATTGAAACGAGCGGGTGGATATTGTTTCTGGCGGGCTTGCTGGGCGGCGGCCACTGCATGGGCATGTGCGGCGGCATCGTCGCCGCGCTGACCTTGAATCTGCCCCCCGAAACCGGCCGCTGGCGCATCATGCTGGCCTACAATCTGGGACGCGTCGGCAGCTACGCGCTGATAGGCGCGCTGTTGGGCGGCCTGGCCGCCACCGGCCTCGCCCTGCTGGACATCCGCGGCCTGCAACTGGCGCTGGCGCTGTTGGCCAACCTGATGCTGGTGGCCATGGGCCTGTACCTGGCCGGCCTGTCCGGCGCGGTCAATCTGATCGAGCGCCTGGGCGTGCCGATCTGGCGGCGCTTGCAGCCGCTGCTGGGCCCCCTGCTGCCGGTCCGCTCGCCTCAGTCCGCCCTGCTGGCCGGCATGATCTGGGGCTGGCTGCCCTGTGGCCTGGTCTACAGCGCCTCCCTGTCGGCGCTGGCCACCGGCAGCGCGTCCGGCGGCGCGCTGGCCATGCTGGCTTTCGGGCTCGGCACCTTGCCCAAT
Source organism: Chromobacterium sp. LK11 (assembly GCF_001043705.1). Classification (NCBI taxonomy): domain Bacteria; kingdom Pseudomonadati; phylum Pseudomonadota; class Betaproteobacteria; order Neisseriales; family Chromobacteriaceae; genus Chromobacterium; species Chromobacterium sp. LK11. Next base: position 27,100 of record NZ_LDUR01000026.1, on the reverse strand, counting down.
CTCTTGCTGATGGGCGCTTTCGCCAACAGCCTGCGCCGCTGGATGCAACAACGACCAGTCCGCCTGACGGCGGGACTGGTCGTTGCGGGCATCGGCGCCTGGCAGTTGCTGCGGGCGCTTATCTGAACGATTTCAGAATGGTGTCCACATTGTAGCGGAACATCGCCAGATAGCTGGGCGCCGGGCCGGACGGGCCGGACAGCGCGTCGGCGTACAGCTTGCCGCCTATCGTCACCTTGGCCTCGCGCGACAGCTGCTCCAGCAGACGCTTGTCGGTCATATTCTCCATGAACACCGCCGACACTTTCTCTTGCCGCACCTGGCGCACCAGCCGGGCCACCGCCTTGGCCGACGCCTCGGACTCGGTGCTGACGCCCTGGATGGCCAGCACTTGCAGCTGGTAACGCTCGCCCAGATAGCCGAAGGCGTCGTGCGACGTCAGCATCTTGCGCTTGGCGACGGGCACGGCGGCGAAGGCCTTGGCCGCCCAGGCGTCCAGTTCCTTCACCTTGGCCGCGTAGTCGGCGGCGCGGCGGGCGTACTCCTGCTTGCCGGCCGGATCCGCCTGGCTCAGGCCGGCTTCGATGTTGCGGATATAGGTCAGCACGCGCTTGGGATCGTGCCAGGCGTGCGGATCGATGGCCCCGTGGTCATGCCCGGCATGGCCGTGATCGTGCCCGTGGTGATCTTCGTCTTCCGCTTCGCGGGTCTTGATGCCCTTGCCCGCCTCCACTTGCACGCCCTTGAAATGAGCGGCCTTGCTCAAGCGCACCATCCAGCCCTCCATGCCCAGGCCGTTGGTGACCAACAGCTTGGCCGCGGCCACTTTCTTGACGTCGGCCGGCGACGGCTGGAACACGTGGGCGTCCTGGTCCGGCCCCACCAGCGAGGACACTTCGACGCGATCGCCGCCGATCTCGCGCGTCATGTCGGCCACGATGCTGAAGCTGGCGACCACCGGCAGCTTGGCCCAGGCGGACAAGGGCAGGCCCAGCAACAACAGGGCCATGATTGATTTCTTCATCGGCGACTTCCTTATCAAGGGTTCAGGATTCCAGATGCCGGGCGCGGATGTAGCGCGGCAAAGCCCCGCCCACCGGCGCCAACAGCAGCGACAGCAGATAGACCAGGCCCGCCAGCAAAATGATGGCCGGTCCGGAGGGCAATTCGAAGTGATAGGACAGCAAGAGACCGCCCAGGCCGGCCAGGAAGGCGATGGCCACCGACAGGCCGAGCAGGGCTTCGATGCGCTCGGTCCACAGGCGGGCGGTGATCGCCGGCAACATCATCAGGCCCACCGCCATCAAGGTGCCCAGCGCCTGGAAGCCGGCCACCAGGTTCAGCACCACCAGCATCAGGAACAGCATGTGCCACAGCCCGCCGCGCGCGCCCACCGCGCGCAGGTAGACCGGGTCCAGGCTTTCCAGCAACAGGGGGCGGTAGATCAAGGCCAGCGCCAGCAGGGTGAAGGAAGCGACGCCGGCCACCAGGAACAGGGCCGCGTCGTCCACCGCCAGCACCGAGCCGAACAGGATGTGCATCAAGTCCACATTGCTGCCGCCGCGCGACACCAGCAAGACGCCGATGGACAGGGACAACAGGTAGAAAGCGGCGAAGCTGGCGTCTTCCTTGATGCTGGTGAAACGCGTGGCCAGGCCGGCCAGCAGCGCCACCAGCACGCCGGCGAAGAAACCGCCCAGGCTCATCGCCGGCAGGCTGAGGCCGGCCATCATGAAGCCCACCGCGGCGCCGGGCAGCACCGCGTGGCTCATCGCGTCGCCCATCAGGCTCATGCGCCGCATCACCAGAAACAGGCCGATCGGCCCGCTGCCCAAGGCCAGGGCCAGGCAGCCGACCAGCGCCCGGCGCATGAAGGCGAATTCGGCGAACGGGGCCACCAGTAAATCGTATAAGTGCAGCATCAGGCTTGCGCTCCATCCACTTCGCAGACCGCGGCCTGGGATTGCCAATGCGCGGCGGTGTCCACCGCGCGTTTCAGATTGGCGTCGCACAGTACTTCGGCGGTATCGCCCCAGGCCACCACTTCGCGCGCCAGCAACAAGGTGTGCGGGAAATAGGCCCGCACCTGCTCGTAATCGTGCAGCACCGCCACCACGGTGCGGCCCTCCTCGCGCCAATGGCGCACCAGCTCCAGCAGGTCGTAGGTGGTCTTGGCGTCCACCGCGTTGAACGGTTCGTCCAGCAGGATCAGGCGGGCGTCCTGCACCAGGATGCGGGCGAACAGCACGCGCTGGAACTGGCCGCTGGACAGCGCCGAGATCGGCCGCAGCGCGAAGTCGGCCAGGCCCACCTGCTCCAGGGCCAGCAGAGCCTGGTCGCGGCCGCGGCGGCTAACGCCGCCGAACACGCCGGTGTCGTGCCACAAGCCGGTGCACACCAGATCCAGCACGCTGACCGGCAAGGAGCGGTCGATTTCGGACTGCTGCGGCAAATAGGCGATGTCCCGGCGCTTAAAACCATCCAGCTGCACCGAGCCGGAGTCCGGCTTCAAAGCGCCTATCATGGTCTTGAGCAAGGTGCTCTTGCCGGCGCCGTTGGGGCCGAAAATCGCGGTGGCGTCGCCGGCGGCGAAGCAGCCGCTGACATGGTGCACCGCCGGATGGCGCTGATAGGAAACCGTCAGGTTCCGCAGGCTGACGCTCATGCGACCTCCTGCAAGGCCCAGGCCACCAGAACCCACAGAACCGCCAGCGCGGCGCAGGCCAGGCCCAGTCGTTGCCAGGCCGACATCGCCAGCAGACTGAACGGCGCCTTGAAATTGGCCGGCGTCAGATGCTGGTGCCCATGCTGATGTGAAGGTTTTGGCGTCATTCGAAACACCTCCGCAAGGTGTCCTCGACCGCGGCGGCGTCGAAATCCTCGGCGATCAGTTCAAAGCGGCTGTCGCGTCGCCAGGACACCTGAGCCGCGCCCCACTGGCCGGCCGCCCAGTTCAGCCACACCCAGCTGTCCAGCACTTTGAACACGCCTTTGGCGCGTACCAGGCCCGGCACCAGGGCGGGCAGCGCATCGAAGAAGCGGGTCAGCCGCTCTCCGTCAAAGGCTTGCTCCGGCTCGAAAGTCCAGCCCATCGAGCGCCATTGCGCGGCGGCGTCGTCCGGCACCGACGGCCGATAACGCGGCTTGGGCGCGACGGCGGCGTCCAGCCAGGCCGGGTCCAGTTCGCCGTTGCGCACTTCGCCCACCAGCGACTTGGGCGGGAACAAAGCCGCCGCCTGTTGACGGAAAGCGTCCATCGTCGGCACGTCGGCGGTGTCTATCTTGTTGGCCACCAGCACGTCGGCGATGGAAATCTGGTCCCGGTACAGCGGCTGGCGATGATAATCCGGCTGAATGAACTGGCGCGGATCCACCAGGGTCAACACCGCGCCCACTTCCAGCGCCTCGCCCAAGGGCTTGGCGCGCAGTTCGTCGATGACGCCGGCCGCGTGCGCCAGGCCGCTGGCCTCGATCAGCAAACGGTCCGGGCGTTCGCGGCGCAACAGGGTCGCCACCGTGGCGGTCATCTGCGGTCCGGCCACGCAACACAGGCAGCCGCCGGCGATTTCCGCCACCGCCAGCTCGTCCTGGCTCAGGGCCGCGCCGTCGATGCCGACCTCGCCGAACTCATTGACGATGATCGCCCACTTTTCATGCGCGGGGCGGCGTTCGATCAAATGGCGCAACGCCGTGGTCTTGCCCACCCCGAGAAAGCCGGTGAACAAGTTGACTATGGTTTTTTTCATGGATCAGGGAATTCGTGGATTCAGGCGCTGCAGGACTGGCAACGCCCCGTCAACACCAGGTTTTGCGGACACAGGGAAAAAGCCACCGCCTGCGCGGCCTGGCGCAGCGCGCTCAAGGCCGGCGCGGCGTCGATCTCCTGCACCTGGCCGCAATCGCCGCAGACCAGGATCAGCCCTTCGTGCTGGCATTCGAAGTGATCGCAGACAATGAAGCCGTTCAAGGCGTCCACCTTGTGCAGCAGGCCGTGCTCCACCAGAAAATCCAACGCTCGATATACGGTGGGCGGCGCGGCGGCGCCGCGCTCCTGCTGCAGATCCGCCAGGACCTGGTAAGCCTTGACCACCCCGCTGTAGCGCAGCACCAGCTCCAGCACCTGACGGCGCAATGCGGTCAGCTTGCTGCCGCGCCGTTCGCAATGCCGCTCCGCCGCGGCCAGATAGGCTTGATGGTCCATGCCGGACACCCGCTTGTTTAATCAGGACGCAATGTTACTGTATAACATCTCAAATTCACAAGGATTAATCATTCATCGGTTTATCATGATCCATCGTCGTGGTAGCTTTGTGCACCGAAATGTCCATGATAGTCTTATGGCCTATCACCCATCGCTCATATAAGGAAATGACATGAAAAAGCTGTTGATGCTAGCCGTTGCCGCCACACTCGCCGGCCAGGCTCTTGCCGCCGATCCGATCGCTCAGCGCCAAGACGTCTTCAAGCAATACAAGCCGGTGGTTGGCGGCATGGGCAAGATGGTCAAGGGCGAAACCCCTTACAACAAGGACGAGTTCGCCAAGCTGGCCGGCGAGCTGGAGGCTCTGTCCCAGAAACCGTGGCAGCATTTCCCGGCCGGCAGCACCGCCGGCAAAACCGACGCCAAACCGGAAATCTGGAGCAAGCCCGCCGACTGGCAAAAAGCCATCGACAACCACAAGGCCGCCACCGCCAAACTGAAGCAAGTGGCCGCCGGCGGCGACCTGGGCGCGATCAAGGTGCAGTTCGGCGCCACCCAGAAAACCTGTAAGGCCTGTCACGACGCCTTCCGCAAGGATTGAGCCCCGTCGCGCCGCGACCTTAGCAGCCCGCTAGTCAGCGGGCTGTTTGCTTGCATCGGCGCCGCCAGACCCCAGCCCCGAAGATCCCTGAATGAAAAAACTGCTGACCGTATTGCTGTTGGGCGCCGTCGCGGCGCCGCTGGCGCTGGCCGACACACCGGCCGAAACCCGCGCCAAATCCTTCAAAAAAGTATTGCTGGCCTTTGAGCCGATGGGCGCTGCGGTGCGCGGCCGCGACCCGTATCGCAAGGACGCCTTCATTCGTCAGGCCGACGCCTTGAAACAGATCGCCGCCGAGCCCTTCAATCACTTTCCCGCCAACAGCATCAGCGGCAAGAGCCGCGCCAAGCCGGAAATCTGGAGCCAGCCGGCCAAGTTCCAGGCCGACAAGGACGCCTTCCTGAAATCGGTGGCCGACCTGGACCAGGCTGCCCGCGGCGGCGATCTCGCCGCCATCAAGAAAAGCTACGGCGCGGTGGCGCAGAGCTGCAAGGTCTGCCACGACGCCTTCCGCGGCCCGGAGAAGTAAATCGCGGCCACGAAAAAGGGCGGCTCGCGCCGCCCTTCCGCTTGTCCCTCGCGGCGCGAACAACGCGCCGCGTTCTGCGCTCACAAACGCGTCAACAGCACATAGACGCCGCCGCTGGACACCAGCAAGGCCACCAGCGCGATGATGACGGGCGCGAACTCCAAGCGCGGCACATCGCCGGCGATGGCCTTGTTGCCGGTAATCATCGCCTTCACCAGATTGTTCTTCTTGAACACCCGATAAGCGACGATGGCCAGCAAGTGCAGGCCGACCAGGCCCAGGATCACATTGAAAAAGCTCTTGTGGAACGAGGTGGCGGCTTCAGCCGCATCGCCGCTCAGCAGCTTGGCCAACGGGCCGTCGTACAGATAGCTGTCGACGTCGGCGGCGAACAGGCCGGTGCTCACCTGGGCCAGCAAGGCCAGCAGCATCGCCAACACCATCAGGCCGCCCAGCGGATTGTGGCCCGGCTGCTCGTTCTCGCTCAATTCGCCGCGCAGATAGCGGACAATGCTGCGCGGCCCCTTGATGAAATTGCTGAAGCGCGCGGTCTGGCTGCCGATCACGCCCCAGATCAGGCGGAACAGCAACAGGCTGGCGAGGCCGGAGCCGCACCAGATATGGTATTGCAGCCAATCGCCGCCCTGCTCGCCGCTATACCACATACCGGCGAACAGAATCACTAGCGCCCAGTGAAACAAGCGGGTGGGCGCATCCCACACTTTTACCATTTGCGTCATCGCGTTTTCACTCCTTGATCCAAAAACTCGCCCGCTCAGGCGTACCCGAATTCATGCACTGCAACATGATAATACCGTGCCGAGCCGACAAACCCTAATCCAAATGGGGTTTTACCCGGATTCTACCGACAAAAAGGGGGCAAAAACCACCGGTTTTCGGTTAATATCCTTGATTGGGCTCGCTTGGCGAGTCCGGCTACGCCGCCCGCCAACGGGCGGCCTAACTTTTTGCGGCGGCGCCTTCATCCCGCCATTGCCGCGCATCACCTTAGTTGGAGACCCGATAAATGAACCATGCCCCCCTGATTCAGGATCTGCAGGCCCGCGGCCTGATTGCGCAAACCACGGACGCCGTTGCGCTGGAAGAACTTCTGAGCAAGGAGCAGGTGACCCTTTATTGCGGCTTCGACCCCACCGCCGACAGCCTGCATCTGGGCCATCTGGTGCCGGTGCTGATGTTGCGGCGCTTCCAGCAGGCCGGCCACCGTCCGGTGGCGCTGGTGGGCGGCGCCACCGGCATGATAGGCGACCCCAGCTTCAAGGCCGCCGAGCGCAAGCTGAACACTCCGGACGTGATCCAGGGCTGGGTGGAGAAGATCCGCGGCCAGGTCGAGCCCTTCCTCAGCTTCGAAGGCGACAACGCCGCCTTGATGGCCAATAACTACGACTGGTTCGGCCAGATGAACACGCTGGACTTCCTGCGCGACATCGGCAAGCACTTCTCGGTCAACGCGATGATCAAGAAGGAGTCGGTCCAGCAACGCATCAACCGCGAGGACCAGGGCATTTCCTTCACCGAGTTCTCCTACAGCCTGCTGCAAGGCTACGACTTCTCCGAGCTGAACCGTCGCTTCGGCTGCAAGCTTCAGATCGGCGGCTCCGACCAGTGGGGCAACATCACCGCCGGCATCGACCTCACCCGCCGCCTGCAACAGCAGCAGGTGTTCGGCCTGACCGTGCCGCTGGTGACCAAGTCCGACGGCACCAAGTTCGGCAAGACCGAATCCGGCGCCATCTGGCTGGACGCCAAAAAGACGTCGCCTTACGCCTTCTATCAGTTCTGGCTGGGCACCGCCGACGCCGACGTGTACAAATTCCTGCGCTACTTCACCTTCCTGTCGCTGGAAGAGATCGCCGAGATCGAGGCCGCCGACCAGGCCCGCGACGGCAAACCGGAAGCGCAGCGCATCCTGGGCGAGCAAATGACGGCCATGGTGCACGGCGCGGCCGCGCTGGAGGCGGCGCAGCGCATCACTCAAAGCCTGTTCAACAACGACCTGAGCAGCCTCACCGCCGACGACTTCGCCCAATTGGCCCAGGACGGCCTGCCCAGCATCCAGCTGGAACGCGATGCCGACAGCCTGATCGACGCGCTGGCCGCCGGCGGCCTGGCCAAGTCCAAGAGCGAGGCGCGCACCTTCATCCAGAGCGGCGCGGTCAGCGTCAACGGCGACAAGGCCGATAGCCTGGAGCAGCGCTTCGGCGACGCCGAACGCCTGTTCGGCCGCTACACCCTGCTCAAGCGCGGCAAGAAGAATTACGCGCTGGTGGAATGGCGCTAAGCGCTGCGCCTCTCAAACCAAAGCGGCCGTCACGGCCGCTTTTTTTATCGCCGGCTCCTCACTTCTCCACCTCGAAAGCCTCCCCCGTCGCGAAGAAGGCGCCGCCGGCAATATAGTGCAAGCTGCGCTTGGCGTCGCCGTCGAAACGCCAGTGGCCGTCGGCGAACACCTCCGCGTCCGCCTCCGCCGCCACCACCTCGCCGATAAACAGATCGTAGCGTTGCTGATTCCGCGGCTCGCTGATCACCTTGCACTCCAGATAGGCGATGCAGCCGTCCACGCGCGGCGCGGCCACCCGCTGCGACGGAAGCCGGCTCAAGCCGCTGTGCGCGAATTTGTCCACCTGCCTGCCGTCGGCGCCGCCGGCGCGCAGCACCGCCTCGGCCTGGGCGCGGCAGGGCACGTTGAGCACAAACTCGCCCGAGGCCTCGATCAACGCCCGGGTATGGGTGGCCTTGTCGATGACCACCGCCACCTTGGGCGGATCGAAATCCAGCGGCATCGCCCAGGCCGCCGCCATCACATTGCTACGCTCCCCGGCCGCGCTGGACACCAGCACCGTGGGACCATGATTCAATAAACGATAGGATTTCGCCAGATCGACTGCGAGCAAACGGGGCATGGGCAAACTCGAGAACACATGAAGCGAACATTCTAGCCGGAGACGCGGGGAGCCATCCGGCGCGAATAAAAAAAAGCCCGGCGCTCGCCGGGCGTATAGATTGCTAATTTCAACAAAGGAGAAGTCATCGAGATGACTATCCAGATATAGGACGCTTTATATTGCGTTGCAAGAAACCCGCAAGGTCCTCTCAAAACAGGAACATCGGCCCGCTGCCCAGCGGATTGCTCCTTCCCTCCAGGCCGATATACACATTGCGGCCGTAAAAGAACGGCAAGCCCCAGTCAAAGTAACCGCTAAGAAGCAGACCGCTGGCCGGCGCGCCCACGCCGGGCAAGGCGGAATAGCCCTGTAGCAACAGCGAGCCGGCATTGCCCAGGCTGAACGCCACCGCGCTGTTGTTGCCGCCGCCGCTCAAGGTGGCGTTGAGGTTCAGGATGCCGCCGGGGCAAAACCAAGTGCTGCTGCCCACCACGCAGGTGGCTATCGTCGCGTCGGGGAAAAACAAGCCATTGGAGCCGCTGTCCAGAAAGCTGCCGTAACTGAGCGATTTATAGCTGGTCGAGATCACGTCAACGCCGTTGCCGTCCAGCGTGGTGGGGAAGGCCTTGGCCGCACCCAGCGCGTTGTTGCTCTGCGTGCCCACGCCGAAATACAGCGTCCCGGCGGCGCTGGGCGCGCCGCTGATCGCTACCGCGGGCAATTGCAGCATCACGCCGTTATTGTCGCTGGCGAAACCCACCAACGGGTTGGACACCTGCAAGGACGCGGCCGCCTGGGCCGGCTGGCAGCTCAGGGCGGTCGGGCAGGCATAGTAATAGCTGTTATTGCTAAAGTTGACGCAAGTGCTGCCGCAATCCTGCTGCCGCAGGCCGACGCCCAGTATGCCGTTGGCTTTCAAAGTCGACAGACTACCCAAATTACTCCCCGTCCCGCTGCAGGCGGCCGGGATAAAACTGTAGGCAGGGTCGCTGATGATCTGGATAGGCAGGGAGGACGCCGTCTTGCCCGCCATTTTGACGTCGGCGTAGCGGACGCTGCCCCAGGTGAAGCCGCTGGCGAACTGCATGCACTCCGCCAATTGCCGGCTGTTCGTCGTCGCCCCGGGCAAGCTGCCCAGCGTCGAGCCGTTCAAAGCACTGGCCAGCAAGCGCAAGCCGCTGGAACCAGTGTCCACCAGCACCCGGCTGATCGTCTGGCATGGGCTGCCGCCGGGCGCGCACACCGTCACCGACACATAGGGCATATTGATCTGATAGACATTGGCCACCGGGCCGCTGTCCACCGTCATCGTCACCGAATTGGCCGTCGACCCGCCATTGTCCGGCGGCGAGACGCTGCCTATCCCGCCGCCCCCTCCTCCTCCGCACGCCGTCAGCAATAGCGCGCACGTCAGCGCCAGCCCAAAGATAGCCTGTTTCATCTCGCACCCCGCCCGGATTATTTGAGTTGATCGATGTCGAGGCCCGCCGGCACCAGCGCGGGCACATAGGCCAAACCGAAGAAGGCGCGAGCGCGCCCGGCGGAAATCACCGTCAGCCCCGGTCTTCGCCCCTCCAGGCGATTCAAGCCGGCGCGATTGGACTGTTGCGAGGACACATAGCTGGAGAAGTAATCGCCAAGCAGCTGCCTCATGTCCGGCAGCGCCGGCCCCTGCCACGCCACCGCGAACACCACGCCGTCCGCCTGCCGGGCGAACTCGCGGATAACGCGGCCGGTCTCGTCCCGGCTCTGCGCCACGGAATAGAGCGCCGGCGGCGCGGCCTTCAAGGCCAGCGCTTGCGGAGCGACGAGCTCGCGACCGGCCGGCAAGGGCTGCCCCAAGGTGGCCGACACGGGACTGGAAAACAAGCTGAAGCTGAGGCCGAACATCAAGGTTCGTCTCGCCATGAAAGACGTCTGCATGAATACCCCCGTCGAATGGAAACTACAGCCGCACCCGGATGCGTTGCCCGGGAATCAGGATATGTGTATCGCCATACCTAAATAAAGATATAGCACTATGGCATGCACAATAGGGATGGATTAGCGGTCTGATCAAACGGAGGGAAGGATGGCCAATGATAAAAAAAAGGGGGGCGAAAGCCCCCCAGCGTCCTCAAAATTCAACCAGCTGCCCGCCAGTCAAATCCTGGATTTCTCAATCAATACGCCAGCGAATCGTCATGCCGGGTCGTCACCAGCTTGCCCGCGCCCAGAGACAGCATCAGCAAGGCGACGCGCTCGTGAACGATCACCGTATGGGTATTGCCGGAAAACTGCATGTAGCGACGCAAATCCTCGCGTACTTTGCGCGAGCCGGTCACGTCGATGATGATGTCGATGCTGCTGCCCTGCTCGGCCAGTTCGATAAAATTGTCGGTGACGGAAATGCCACGCTGCTGCGCCAGCAGAATGCCCGGAGAATCCAGGTTCAAATCCGCGACGCCCACCATCCCGACGAACGGCGCGTCCAACAGCTGCCGCAACAGCGGCGTTCCGGTTTCGCCCGCGCCTATCATGCCTACTTTGATCTGTTCCATGCGGCCACCCGAATATGACTATCAAATAAACACCGCACTGTAACAGCTTTAACCCCGGTCGCTATTTGAGCCAAATCAAGCGGAATCGCGGGAAGGTCCAACAATGCGACAGGCCCGGACATCGCCGGGCCTGCGGTCACCACGCCTCGGAGAGGCTCAATGCAGATTCTGCTGCGACAGGAAACGCAAATAGCCAACGCCCTCCAACCAGAAACCGCCATCGGCCAGCGGCGTCGCCTCCTCCAGATCCGCCACGGTCAACACCAGCTCCTGGCCGTCCAGATTGGCTTCCAGCACCACATCGTCGTCATCGGAAAACTCTTCGGAAGCCGTATGGAAATCCGGCTTCACGAACTGATTGTTAACCTGAATATAGTCGGACTCATTCAGCAGACGCAGGATGTTCATGGCGACCTCCTAATGATGCGGTGAGAGACAAGGTCCAACAAGACAGCAAACGCGGTGCCGGTTACGAACGTCGCGAGCGCTCCTTGCAACGTCTCGACGCCTACAGCCAGCCGCGCTCGGCAAACGACTCCGCGCGCGCGCCGGTCACGACGAAATGATCCAGCAACCTTATATCGACCAACTGCAGCGCGGCTTTTAATGTATTGGTTAGAGAATGATCGGCGGCGGATGGTTCGCACACGCCGGATGGATGGTTATGGGCAATGATCACCCCCGCCGCGTTATTGGCCAGAGCCCGCCGCACCAACTCGCGCGGATAGACCCGGGTTTCGGTCAGGGTGCCGCGAAACAGCTCTTCTACCGCAATGACTCGATTTTGCACGGTCAGGAATACCGCGACGAACACCTCCACGTCTTTGCCCGCAATCGCCAGCCTCAGGAAATCGCGCACCTGCCGCGGGTTGCGCAAGGCGTCGGTCAGGCTCATGTCCTCCGCCAAGGCTCGCTGCGCCAATTCCTTGCAAGCCATCAACTGCGCGTACTTGGCCGCGCCCAGCCCCCGGCGCGCGCGAAATTCATCGAAACTGGCGTTGAGCAAGCCGGACAGCGAGCCGAAGTCCAGCATTAATTGCCTGGCCATCTCCACCGCGCTCAAGCCTTGCATGCCGGTGCGCAGAAAGATGGCCAGCAATTCGGAGTCCGACAAGGCCGCCGCTCCCTGGGCCAACAGCTTTTCACGGGGACGCTCGGCCTCCGGCCAACGGGCGATAGACATCTGCACGCTCCTTCTCTGGCTATAGCACTGTTTTCATGGTCAGACCAAACGCGATGAAGCATGGCCTACCATATCATCGAAGCCGCATGCCGGCCAGCGCGCCCAGTCCGTGGAAATCCGCTAAAATTGGACATTTACCGCCTGTTGCGACAAGTCCATGACAAGCAAGAAAATCCTGCTAGGCATTACCGGCGGCGTCGCCGCCTACAAGGCGGCGGAGCTGACCCGCCTTCTCGTCAAAGCCGGCCACAGCGTGGAAGTGGTGATGACGGAAGCTGCCGCGCGCTTCGTGACTCCGGCCACCTTCCAGGCCTTGTCCGGCCACGCGGTGTACACCGATCTGTGGGACGAGCGCCCCAGCAACGCGATGGCCCATATCGACCTGTCGCGCCGCGCCGATGTGTTCCTGATCGCGCCCGCCACCGCCAACACCCTGTTCAAGCTGGCGCACGGCGCTTGCGACGATCTGCTGTCCACGCTGGCCGCCGCCCGCGCCTGCCCGCTGATCGTGGCGCCGGCGATGAACCGGCAAATGTGGGACAATCCGCCCAATCAGCGCAATGTGGCGCAGTTGCGCGCCGACGGCGTCGCCGTCTTCGGCCCGGCCAACGGCGCTCAGGCCTGCGGCGAGACCGGCGAAGGCCGCATGCTGGAGCCGGAAGAGATCGCGGAACTGCTGGAAGGGTTTTTCCGCGCCAAGGTGCTGGCCGGGAAGAAGGTGCTGCTCACCGCCGGCCCCAGCTACGAGGCCATAGACACCGTGCGCGGCATCACCAACATTAGCTCCGGCAAGATGGGCTACGCGCTGGCGCGCGCCTGCCGCGACGCCGGCGCCGAGGTCACGCTGATCTCCGGCCCCACCGGCATGGAGGCTCCGCTGGGCATGCGCCGCATCGACGCGGCCAGCGCCCGGCAAATGCACGACGCGGTGATGGCCGAGGTGGGCCGCAGCGATATTTTCATTTCCGTCGCGGCGGTGGCCGATTACCGGGTCAAGAACCCGTCCGTCCACAAGATCAAGAAAGGCGCGGCGCCGCCCACCCTGGAGCTGGAGGAAAATCCGGACATCCTCGCCACCGTCGCCGCCCTGCCCGCCGCCCCGTTCTGCGTCGGCTTCGCGGCGGAAAGCCAGAACCTGCTGGAGTTCGCCGAAGCCAAGCGCCAGCGCAAGAAACTGCCGCTGCTGGTGGCCAATCTGGCGCAGCAAGCCATGGGCGCCGACGACAATCAGGTGGTGCTGCTGGACCGGGACGGCCCCCATCCGCTGCCCAGCATGCCCAAGCCGGAGGTGGCCAAGGCCATCGTCGAGCACCTGGGCAAGCTGTTGCCGCAAAACCGATAAGCAACCGACACCGCGGCCGCCCCGCGCGGCCGCCAAGAAAGGACTCTCATGAAAAAACCCGTCATCGACGTCAAGATTCTGGACCCGCGCCTGAAACAAAACTTGCCCAATTACGCGACTCCGGGTTCCGCCGGGCTCGACTTGCGCGCCGCCATCGAACAGGACATCACCATCGCCCCGGGCGAAACCCAGTTGATCCCCACCGGCATGGCCATTCACATCGCCAACCCCAACCTGGCCGCCATGCTGCTGCCGCGCTCCGGCCTGGGCCACAAGCACGGCATCGTGTTGGGCAATCTGGTGGGGCTGATCGATTCCGACTACCAGGGCCAGTTGTTCGTGTCGGTATGGAACCGCGGCCACGAGCCGTTCCGGCTGACGCCGCTGGAACGCATCGCGCAGATGATCATCGTGCCCATCGTCCAGGTGGGCTTCAACATCGTCGACGACTTCGAAAGCTCGGAACGCGGCGACGGAGGCTTCGGCAGCACCGGACGCAACTGAGGCCGGCCGCCGCGCGATTGCCTATACTCACACCGTCAGGGGAGCGATCCCGCGCGGCCGCGATGGCCGCGCGCGGCTCCCGCCGGGCCCCGGATCCTGCCGGAAGCGCCACGCTGTCTCCCACCGCTCGCAAAGAAGGATGCGCCGGCATGAAGCAAAGCCCCAATGAGGACGACAGCAAGCGGATTCTCGACAATCTCGTCGAACTCACCTCCCAGCGCGAACAGGACATGCTGGAAAGCAGCCTGGCCTCGACCCTGGTCGAGGTGATGCGCGTGGACAAGGTGGAGTTGTTCGCCTGTCGCTGGGTCAACGGCGTGCCCTACACCCGCCGGCGGCTGAGCGCCGCCAGCGTCGACTGCAAGACCCAGATTACCGAAACCGCCAACGACAGCTGGCTGCCGCCTCCGATCTTCCTCTACGACCTGCTCAACGCGCTGGACAGGGACGACGGCATTTTCCGCATTCCTCACGGCCTCTGCCTGCCCTTGCGCTGCATGGGCAGCATTGTCTCCCTGCTGGTCATTCACGTGACCGCCGAACAGAAAGTCAACAAGGCCATGCTGAAGGCCATGGCCAGGATCCACGAGAACTTCCTGCGCCTGCTGTTCGAGGCGGACCGCGACGTGCTCACCGCGCTGAACAATCGCCGCAAATTCGATTTGCGGCTGTTCAACCTAATGGCGGCGCAATTGCAATCGCCAGGCGAACACCACGCCTGCACGCTGGCGCTGCTGGACGTAGACCATTTCAAGCAGGTCAACGACCAGTTCGGCCACATGGTGGGCGACGAGGTGCTGCTCCTGCTGGCGCAGTTGATGCAGCAGTCGTTTCGCGAAGACGACAGCCTGTTCCGCTACGGCGGCGAGGAGTTCGCCATTATCTTCCAGGGCCTGCCGCCGGCTGAAGCGGCGGTGGCGCTGGAACGCTTCCGCCAACGGGTCGAACAATACTCGTTTCCCCAAGTGGGCCGCCTGACCGTCAGCCTGGGCTTCACCCGCATCCTGCCGCAATTGCTGCCGGGGCAGTTGGTGGAACAGGCGGACCGGGCCTTGTATTACGCCAAGACGCATGGCCGCAACCTGGTATGTGGTTACGAGGACCTGGTCGCCGGCGGCCAACTCGACAGCGCGCAACGCTTTGGCGAAATCGACCTGTTCTAAGCCCCGGACCGTATGCCCGACGTAAAAAAACCGGCTCCAAGGAGCCGGTTTTCGATTGACGCGATCCGCAGGCGGTCGCTTACGACAGCAGGTGGTTGCTCAGCTCGCGCATGCCGGCCGACAACATCGCCAGGTCCAGCACGCTGAACGACTGCAGTTCGGCGAACATCTGCGCGCACACCTCCACTTCGTGATGGCGCTTCTCCATCCACTGCTGCGCAAAGGCTTCCGCGCCGGCTGCGTCCTGCAAGGCCTGCCCCGCCAGATTGCGATGCACGCGGTACAGATCGTCGCGCAGCGCCGAGCGCGCCAGCGACTGCCAGCGGTTGTCGCGCGGCAGGCTGGTGATCGCGTCGCGCAGCCAATCCAGCTGCATCGCGTGGCCCAACTGGAAGTAGTTCTTGGCCAGCAGTTCCAGCGGCAGCTTGCTGCCTTCGCTGATCTCGATGATGTCCATCAGCGGCACCGCGAACTCCAGGCGCGCCAGCACTTGCGCCAGCGGCTGCGGCATGCCCGGCTGGCTCAGCCGCGCTTCCAGCGCCGCCACCGCCGGGTAGCTGTCGGAGGAGATCAGCAGGGGCAGCTGCGCCAACAGCGCCTGCACCTTGGCGGCGTACTGCTTGATCACCGCGTTCACCGAGGTGAACGGACGCTTGTTGCGCAACACCCAACGCGTCACGCGCTCCACCAGCGTACGCACCAGCACCATCATTTCCACCTGACGATCCGCCGGCACCTTGTTGTCCAACGCTTCGATCTCGCTCCACAGACGCTCGCCATCGAACACGCGGCTGGCGATCCACCAGGCGCGGGCGATGTCGCCGGCGGAGAACGGAGACTCTTCCTGCATGCGGAACACGAAGGTGGTGCCCATGCGGTTGATGATCTGGTTGGCCAACTGGTTGGCGATGATCTCGCGCTTCAGCTGATGCTGCTGCATCTGCGCGCCAAAACGCTGTTGCAGCGGTTTCGGGAAGTAGTTGGTCAGGATGGACAGGAAGTCCGCGTCGTCCGGCACATCGGTGGCCAGGATGGCCTGATCCAGCGAAATCTTGCTGTAGGACAGCAGCACCGCGATTTCCGGCACGGTCAGACCCTGACGCGCCAGGCGGCGCTCATTGATCTGGGTTTCGGACGGCAGGTACTCGATCTCACGGTTCAGCTCGCCGGTTTTTTCCATGTGCGCGATCATGCGCGCATGGGTGGTCAGCATCGCGGCGGCTTCCTGGCGCTTGATCGCCAGGATCTGGGTCTGCTGGATATTGTTGCGCAACACCAGCTGCGCCACCTCGTCGGTCATTTCCGCCAGCAGCTGATTGCGCTGCTTCAAGGTCATGTCGCCGGCCTGCATCACGCCGCCCAACAGAATCTTGATGTTGACCTCGTGGTCGGAGCAATCCACGCCGGCGGAGTTGTCGATGGCGTCGGTGGCGATGCGGCCGCCGTTCAGCGCGAACTCCACGCGTCCCAGTTGGGTGCACGTCAAGTTGCCGCCCTCGGCCACCACGCGGGCCTGCAATTCGCGGCCGTCGACGCGCACCGGGTCGTTGGCGCGGTCGCGCGCGTCGGCGTGGCTCTGGGTCGACGCCTTGACGTAGGTGCCGATGCCGCCGTTGTACAGCAGGTCGATCTTGGCCTTGAGGATCTCGTGGATCAGCTCGTTCGGCGCCATGCTGTCCTTATCGGTCTCCAGCCAGGCCTTCACTTCCGGAGACAGCGGGATGGACTTGGCCGAGCGCTCGAAAATGCCGCCGCCCTTGGAGATCAGCTCGCGCTTGTAATCGGTCCAGCTGGAGCGCGGCAGCTGGAACAGACGCGCGCGTTCGGCGTAGCTCTTGGCCGCGTCCGGCGTCGGGTCCAGGAAGATGTGCAAATGGTTGAACGCCGCTTTCAGGCAGATGTGCTCGGACAGCAGCATGCCGTTGCCGAACACGTCGCCGGCCATGTCGCCGATGCCGATCACGCTGAAGTCCTGCTCCTGGGTGTTGACGCCCAGATGGCGGAAATGGCGCTTGACCGACTCCCAGGCGCCGCGGGCGGTAATGCCCATGCCTTTGTGGTCGTAACCGGCGGAGCCGCCGGAAGCGAAGGCGTCGCCCAGCCAGAAGCCGTAATCGGCGGAAATGCCGTTGGCGATGTCGGAGAAAGTGGCCGTGCCCTTGTCGGCCGCCACCACCAGATAAGGATCGTCCGGATCCAGGCGGCGCACATCCTTCGGCGGCACGATCTGGCCGTTCACCAGATTGTCGGTGACGTCCAGCAAGGCGGAGATGAAGATTTTGTAGCAGGCGACGCCTTCGGCCAGGAAGGCCTCGCGGTCGCTAGGCGCCGGCAATTGCTTGCCGACGAAGCCGCCCTTGGAGCCCATGGGCACGATCACCGAGTTCTTCACCATCTGCGCCTTCACCAGGCCCAGCACTTCGGTGCGGAAGTCTTCCATGCGATCGGACCAGCGCAAACCGCCGCGCGCCACTTTGGAGCCGCGCAGATGCACGCCCTCCACGCGCGGGCTGTACACCCAGATTTCGAACATCGGGCGCGGCTGCGGCAGGAAGGGAACCAGATTGGATTCCAGCTTGAACGAGATATAGGACTTGAACTCGCCGTCGGCGCCCTTCTGCCAGAAGTTGGTGCGACGGGTGGCCAGGATCACCGACAGGAAGCCGTTCAGGATGCGGTCTTCGTCCAGATTGGCCACGCCGTCCAGCTGCTCGCGCAGTTTGGCCAGCAAGGCGTCGGCGCGCGCGTCGTCGGCATGCGCCGGGTCCAGACGCACGGCGAACAGCTCGACCAGCAAGCGGGTGATGGCCGGGTAGTTGGCCACGCACTGCTCGATATAAGCCTGGCTGAAGGTCAGACCGCCCTGGCGCAGGTACTTGGCCAAGGCGCGCACCAGCGAAATCTCACGCCAGTCCAGCCCGGCCACCAGCGCCAGGCGGTTGAAACCGTCGTTTTCGCAGCGCTTGGCGAATACCTGGGTCAGCAGCTCCTGGAAGTCCTGCTGCACTTCCTCGCTGGCGATCTGCTCGTCCGCGGAGCCCACGTCCAGGCCGAAATCGCTGATCCACACCTGGCTGCCGTCGGCGCGCTGCACGCAGTACGGATGCTCGTCGCGGACCTTGACGCCCATATTCTCCAGAATCGGCAGGCTGGCGGACAGGCCCAGCGCCTCGCCTTCGCGGAACAGCTTCAGATTGAAGGCCGAAGCGCCGCGGTGGAACGGCCGATACAGCTTCATCGCCAGCGGGGAGTCGGCGTTGACCGATTCGATGTGCTGGATGTCCAGCACCGCGTTGCGTACCGCGAACTCTTCGCGGTAGGCCACCGGGAAGGCGCCCTTGTAGCGGTTGAACAGCGCGTTGCCCAATTCCTCGCCGTGGGTCTCCACCAGCAGTTGGTGCAGCTCCTCCACCCAGCCGCGCACCAGGCGAGCGATTTCAGCCTCGATGTCGGCCTCGTGGAATTCCGGCAGCTTGGCGGCGTTGGTGCGGATGATGTAGTGCACGCGGGCCAGCGAGCCGTCGCTGATCTGCACGCTGAACTCGGCGCTGGTGCCGTTGAAGGCGTTCATCAGCACTTTTTCTATTTTCAGACGCACTTCGGTGTTGAAGCTGTCGCGCGGCACGTACACCAGGCAGCTGACGTAGCGGTGGTAACGGTCCTTGCGCACGAACAGGCGCACGCGCGGGCGTTCCTGCAGGCTGACGATGCCTTCGGAGATCGGCCCCAGCACCTCGGCCGGAATTTCGAACAATTCGTCGCGCGGATAGGCTTCCAGCACAAAGCTCAAGGTCTTGGACTTGTAACTGTCGTCCACGTAGTCGCAGTTGCTGACCACGGTGGCCACTTTCTGACGCAGGATGGGCACGTCCTTCGGCGAATCCTGATAGGCGCTGGCGGTGTACAGGCCCAGGAAGCGGCGCTCGCCGATCACCTCGCCCTTGTCGTTGAAGCGCTTGATGCCGACGAAGTCGATATAGGCCGGGCGGTGGATGATGGAGCGGGTCTGCGACTTGTTCAGGATGATCAGCTGCGGCAGGTGCGCCAGTTCGCGCAGTTCCTGCGGCAGCTGTTCGAAGCTGGCGGAGTATTCCTTGTCGCCCTGGTCCTGCAAAATGCCCAGACCGGAATGCTTGACGATGCGCAGGCTGTCCTTGCCGTCGCGGCGCACCAGGTCGTAATCGCAATAGCCCATGAACAGGAAGTTGCGCTTGGACATCCAGGCCAGGAAATCCACCGCTTCCTTGGCTTCGCCCGCGCGTTTGCCCTTGACCTGGGACAGGTCCTTGCTGATCACCGCCAACACTTCGCGCATCTTGGGTTCGTCGCTCACCACCAGACGAATATCGGCGATCACGCGGTTCAAATCCGTTTCCAGCTGCTTCAGCACCGCCGGATCGGTAACCCGGTCAATCTGCACATGAATGAAGGACTCCAGCGGCAGGCTGCGGTCCTCGGTGCGCTTGACCTCCTGGATCACGCCGTTCTTGTCGCGGCCCACCGACAGCACCGGGTGCACCAGCAGGTGCAGGTTCAGGCTATGGCGCGACAGCAGCATGGTGATGGAGTCGATCAGGAACGGCATGTCGTCGTTGACCACTTCAATCACGGTATGGGTGCTTTGCCAGCCATCGCGCTCGAAATCGGGGTTGTAAATGCGCGCCTTGTGCTGGCCGCCCGCGCGCTTGGCGCCGAACGCGTAGTGCGCCGACGCGGCGCCGAACAAATCCAGCGACGAAAACTGTCTAAGGTCGGCGTGCTCGGCCTCTTCGAAGTAGATCGGGAAGAAAGGCTCGAGTTGGTGTTTCTCCTTTTCGGAAAGCTTGGTCTCTGCTACGGCCTGAATATCGGCGATCAGGCTCGCGAGTTCGGTCTTATTGGTAAGCGACATGTTGCTTCTCTTGTTGTGTGCACGGAGTGTGTCGAGGCATTGTAGATACCCCCATCATGCCGGGATTTCCTTAATGCGACGTGGACGTACATTTTCATGGAAAAGCCCGCTCGCCCCACCGAATGCCACAAGAATAAATCGTGGCGAACGCCACTTTTAGCCTTATAGCAATGCGACGGCGGCTTACAAGTTTCTCTCCCAGGCCCACATTGTACACAAGTCCAAAAACGAAATATAAGTTATTGATTTTTATGACATTTCACATGAAGAGGAAATATCGGTTAAAATACGAACACTTGCTCACACCGATTGCCAGACAATGGCCCCATCTTGCGCACGGCGGATAACCGTTGCAAGCTGCGGCCAACTACTGGCAAAAGTAGAAATAACTACAATGGTTCCGGCTTGGGCGAGACACCGTGAGCAGCCTCGTTCCAAGCGCCGGGTTTACAAGCTTGGGTTCGCGTTGGTCCAAACGACGCGAACACCCGATAGAGAAGTAGAAATCCACGCCATGAAAAAAGTCCTGATCGCCTCCGCAGCGGCAGCTCTGCTGTCCGGTTTTTCCGTCCAAGCAGAGACACTGCGTTTTGGGGTTGACCTCAACTACCCGCCGTTCTCCAAACAAGGCGCCGATGGCAAGCCGCAAGGCTTCGACATCGACATGGCCAATGCCCTTTGCGCCGCCATGAAAGTCAGCTGTCAGATCGTTCCGCAAGACTGGGACGGCCTGATTCCCGCCCTCAACGCCAACAAATTCGACGCCATCCTGTCCTCGATGCAGATCACCGAGGAACGCAAGAAAGCCGTCGACTTCAGCCGCAAGTACTACAACATCGCCAGCCGCATCGTCGCCAAATCCGGCACCGCCGTCGATCAGAACAGCTTCAAGGGCAAGAAGATCGGCGTGCTGCGCGCGTCCACCCAAGAGAAGTTCGCCAAGGACTACTGGGGCAAATCCGGCGCCACCATCGTGCCTTACGCCAAGTCGCCCGAATCCTTCCTGGATCTGAAGTCCGGCCGCGTTGACGCCGTCTTCGTCGACGGCGCCGTCGGCGACCAGGAATTCCTGAAGACCGCCAACGGCAAGGGCTACGCCTTTGTCGGCCCGAACTACGCCGACGTCAAATACTTCGGCCTGGGCGCGGGCATCGCCGTCAAGAAAGGCAACAAAGCGCTGGCCGAACGCCTGAACAAGGCGATAGACCAGGTACGCAAGGACGGCAGCTACAAGAAAGTCCAGGACAAGTACTTCAGCTTCGACGTCTACGGCGGCTAAGCTCCTCAGCTATCGCATCCGTCCCGGCCGAGCGCCCCACGGCGCTGGGCGGCTCGCTGCCGCCCGCTCCGCGCGCAAGCCGGGACTTTTTTGTTCGGCCGCTCACCCGGCCGAGCAAGGACCGGCCTTGCGCGCAAGGCTGACGAATGAGGCAGTAACACCATGTTTTTGCAAGGTTACCTTCCCAGCATATTGCAAGGAGCGGTGCTCACATTGCAGCTGGCCGGCTCAGCACTGCTGGTATCCATCGTGCTGGGCCTGATTGGCGCGCTGTTCAAGTCCGCCCACTCCAAACCGCTGGTCTGGCTGGCGGAGCTCTATTCCACCGTGGTCCGGGGCGTCCCCGATCTGGTCTGGATGTTCCTGCTGTTCTTCGGCGTCCAGATGATGATCAACGATTTCTGCGGCCGCATGGGCTGGGAAAGCCCCAATATCGACCCCTTCGTCGCCGGCGTGCTGACCCTGGGCTTCATCTTCGGCGCCTATATGACGGAAACCTTCCGTGGCGCGATGATGGCGGTGCCCAAAGGGCAGATGGAAGCCGGCATGGCTTACGGCATGACGCCGCTGCGCGTCTTCTTCCGCATCACCGTTCCGCAGATGGTCCGCTTCGCCCTGCCCAGCTTCTCCAATAACTGGCTGGTGCTGGTCAAATCCACCGCGCTGGTTTCGGTCATCGGCCTGAACGACGTGATGTACCGCGCCGACGCGGCCAAATCCACCACCCAGGAACCCTTCACCGTCTATCTGATCGTGGGCCTGCTGTTCCTGGCGATCACCGGAGTCTCCAACCTCTTGCTGGGCCAACTGGAAAAACGCTATTCGCTGGGCGTCAAGGAGAGCGGACTGTGATCGACTTCCAACTGATTCTGGAAAAACTGCCCGCCTTCTTCGGCGGCGACGACGGCCAGGCCGTCATGAGCACCCGCGACGGCCTGATGATGACGCTGGAGCTGCTGTTCATCTCCCTGGCCCTGGGCATGGCGATGGCTGTCCCGATGGCGCTGATGCAGGTCTCCAAAAACCGGCTGGCCTCCGGCGCGGTCCGCGTCTACGGCTACGTCTTCCGCGGCACGCCGCTGCTAGTGCAGCTGTTCATCATCTACTACGGCCTGGCCCAATTCGGCTGGGTCCGCGACAGCTGGGCCTGGCACTACCTGCAGGAGGCCTATTTCTGCGCCATCCTCGCCTTCACCCTGAACACGGCGGCCTACACCACGGAAATCATCGCCGGCCAGATCCGCAACACGCACTGGGGCGAGATCGAAGCCGCCCAGGCCATGGGCATGAGCAAGTGGCTGATGATGCGGCGCATCGTGCTGCCCTCGGCGCTGCGCCGCGCGCTGCCGGCCTACAGCAATGAAGTCATCATGATGCTGCAGAGCACCGCGATCGCCGGCTTGGTGACGCTGGCGGACATCACCGGCGTGGCCCGTCGCATCTACGCGGACAGTTACATGGCCTTCGAGCCTTTCCTCACCGCAGGCGCCATTTACCTCGCGCTCACCTTCCTGCTGGTCTGGTTGATGAAGCAGGCGGAAAAACGCTGGCTGGCCTATCTGGCGCCACGCAAGCACTAATGCGGATAGCGATACAGGAACATCATCATGCATACCCCCACCGACAAGAATCTGAAGCTGCAAGTCAGCGATCTGCATAAGAGCTACGGCTCGCACGAGGTGCTTAAAGGCGTGTCGCTGACCGCTCACGCCGGCGACGTGATCAGCATCATCGGCTCCTCCGGCTCCGGCAAAAGCACCTTCCTGCGCTGCATCAACATGCTGGAACAGCCGAACAGCGGCCGCATCCTCGCCGCCGGCGAAGAACTGAAACTGGTCTCCGACCGCAAAAGCGGCGCGCTCAAGGCCGCCGACGCCCAACAACTGGCCCGCATCCGCACCAAGCTGGCCATGGTGTTCCAGCACTTCAATCTGTGGGCGCACATGACGGTGCTGGAAAACATAGTCGAAGCCCCGATTCACGTGCTGGGGCTCAGCCGCGACGAAGCCTGCGCCCGCGCGCGCAAATATCTGGACAAGGTCGGTCTGCGCGGCGTCGAGGACAAATACCCGGCCCATATGTCCGGCGGCCAGCAGCAACGCGTCGCCATCGCCCGCGCGCTGGCGATGGAGCCGGAAGTGATGCTGTTCGACGAGCCCACCTCGGCGCTGGACCCGGAACTGGTCGGCGAAGTGCTGCGGGTGATGAAGGACCTGGCCGGCGAAGGCCGCACCATGGTGGTGGTCACCCACGAAATGGGCTTCGCCCGCGAGGTGTCCAACCACGTCATTTTCCTGCACCAGGGCAAGATAGAAGAGCAAGGCCACCCCAAGGAAGTGCTGATCCGCCCGCAAAGCGAGCGATTGGTACAATTCCTCTCCGGCAGCCTGAAATAAATCGTACAATAGGAAAATGTCGCACACCATGCCGGCCTCATGCCCGGCATGGTGTGTTTTTGTAATCTCCACCCTTCGCCGCGAAAACCAATGGGTCAGCATCCGTCCCACCCCGCCAAGCCACTGCGCTACGGCTTCCTGCTCTTGCCCCATGCCTCGATGGCGGATTACGCCATCGCCTCCGAGGTTCTGCTGCACGCCAATTGGCTGGCGGAGAAAAAACTCTACGAAACCCTGCTGCTGTCGTTGGACGGACAAGCGGTGCCGCTCTCCAACGGCACACGGCTGGCGGTTGACCTGCCGCTGGACGGCGCGCCCAAACTGGACTGCCTGCTGATCCTGGCGGACGACATCAATCCCGACTTTAGCCTGGACGCCCTAAGCAAAGGACTCTCCGCCTGCGGCCCCGACAAAATCCAATTGGGCGGCATCGGCTGCGGCAGCTACTGGCTGGCCCGCACCGGGCACTTCAACGGCCTGCGCGCCACCATACACTGGCGCGAGATCAGCCGTTTCACCGAAGAGTTTCCGGACATCATCACCTCGTCCAACCTGTTTGAAATCGACGGCAAACGCCTCAGCTGCGCGGGCGGAGCCGCCACCTTCGACTTCATGCTGACCCTGGTCGGCAATCTGCACGGCCACGAGTTTATCGCCCAGCTGTCGGAACTGTTCAGCATGGAACGCATCCGCCCAGGCAATGAACGTCAGCGCATCCCCCTGGCCACCCGCATCG
Source organism: Chromobacterium sp. LK11 (assembly GCF_001043705.1). Classification (NCBI taxonomy): domain Bacteria; kingdom Pseudomonadati; phylum Pseudomonadota; class Betaproteobacteria; order Neisseriales; family Chromobacteriaceae; genus Chromobacterium; species Chromobacterium sp. LK11. Next base: position 2,829 of record NZ_LDUR01000026.1, on the reverse strand, counting down.
GCGGCAGCCAACCGAAGCTGACCGAGGCGGTCAGCCTGATGGAAGCCAATATCGAGGAACCGCTGAGCACCGACGACATCGCTTACTATGTCGGCGTCTCCCGCCGGCAACTGGAGCGCCTGTTCAAGCAATACCTGAGCACGGTGCCGTCCAAATACTATCTGGAGCTGCGCCTGAGCCGCGCGCGCCAACTGCTGCAACAAACCAGCAAATCCATCGTGCAGATCGGACTTGCCTGCGGCTTTTCCAGCGGCCCGCATTTCTCCAGCACCTACCGCAACCATTTCGGCATCACCCCCCGCGAGGAACGCTCGCACCGCACCCAGACCGCGGCGCCCGCGCCTGCCGCCAAGAGCTAGACGCTCAAACTCCCGCGCCGCAACCATCCGGCGAAGGCACCGCGGAGCGATCCGGCTCGCCTTGCCGCGACAGCGGCAACTCGATCCGGAAACAAGCGCCGCTGGCCGGGATGTTCTCCGCCGAAATCAAGCCCCCGTACTGCTCCACAATCGTCTGGCAGATCGACAGACCAAGCCCCATGCCGTTCGGCTTGGTCGAAAAGAACGGGTGAAACAGCACCTCCAATGAGTTCGGCGTGATGCCGCGGCCGGTGTCGCGCACCTCCAGAATCGCTTTCTTACCTTCCCGCCGGGTGTGCACGATCACATGGCGCTTCATCATCGGCTCGTCGCGCAGAGCGTCCATCGCGTTCGACAACAGGTTCAACACCACCTGCTCCAGCTGGATGCTGTCGGCCAGCACCGCCACCGGATAACCCGACAACAACTGCACCACCTCGATGCCGCGTTCCTTCAGATCGTACTCGGCCAGGAACATGCAATTGCCGACCACCTGGTTCAGGTCGATCAGCCGCGTCTCGATCGCGCGCTTGCTGACCAAGGCGCGCAAGCGCTTGATGATCTCCCCTGCCCGCTCCGCCTGCGCCACCGCCAGGCGCAACGCCGCGTTCACCTGGGCCGGGGCCTCCTCCACGCCCTCCAGCAACTGGATGCTGGCCTGACAATAGTTGGCGATCGCCGTCAACGGCTGGTTCAGCTCGTGCGCGATGCCGGACGCCATTTCACCCATGGTATGCAGCCTAGCCACATGGGACAGCTTCTCCAGGTGCTCCTTGACCTTGCTCTCGCTGGCCTCCAACGCCGCCACCGTGCGCTGTCGCAAAGGTCCCAGATCGCGCAAGGCGCACACCACGCCTATCAAGCGCCCCTCCCGCGAGAACAGCGGCGACACGCCCCCCTCCACCGATCGGATCTGCCCCCGCGCCGACGTCAGTTGCATCCTCTCCGCCAACACCACCGGCTGCGCGGTCCGGAAACACTCGCGGATCGGATCCTCCGCCAACTCCGCAGCCAACTCGGCCTGCAAATGGAACACCTCGTGACAGACGCGGCCAACCACCTCCTCCGCCGCCATCCCCATCAACTCCAGGGCCATGGGATTCGCCAGCTCGATCGCATGGTCCTGGCGCAGAATGATCACCCCATCGTGAATCGCGCTCAGCGTGACGGAAGCCCGCTCGCTTTGCAGGAAGATCGCCTCGTCCGACTGCTGACGCTCATGCCGCAAGGCCATGCGCTGCAAGTGGACCAAGCCCGCGAACACGAAAAAGGCCAACAGCAAAGACTGTTGCCACAGCCACGGCAACAGCGCCAAGTCCGTCACCCGGACATCCCTGGCCACCCCTAGCACAAAAGGCTGCGCCACGCTGGACAGCGGAAGACGAGCCTCCAGCCGGCGCAACACCGGCCACCAATCACGCTCGGACGAAGTATGCAGGCGCTGAAACAACGGCGCTCCGGGCGCAAGGACCCCGTCCTGATACAACGTCAGGTCCAGCCCGGGCAACAAGCTCTCCAGGGCCGGCGCCTGCAGCAGGCGGTCGCAAAACACGACCAGGCCCACCACCCCCACCAGCTTGCCCGGCGCCTTCTCCCTATCTTCGAACAAGGGCTGGAACAATAAATAAGCCCGCCCCCCGCCCTCGTGCAACTCGAAAGCGCCGCTGGCCATCCTTTGCCCGGTCTCCAGAGCCCGGCTCAATGCCGGCCGGAAATAAGCATCGCCCCAAATATCGTAGCCAAACATCGGGCCGGCCTCAGGTCGATCCGGCTCCAGCATGGAAATCACCAGCGACTGCGAACGCGCGGCGGCTGGCCGCCACGCGCGACTTCCCGCCACGTCGAAATCGCGAATGTAAAAAGTTTCGCCGAACTTGCTGCTCATCTGGCGCAAAAAGAGCGGCCGCTCAGCCAAAGGCACGCTTTGAAAAAAGATAAAGGAATGAAGCTGCGGATAGTGAGGCAATAATTCGCGCGCAAAGGTGGACAGCTCGGATGCCTCAAACGGCCGGCTCGCCACCATCAGCGCATCCACGGAGGACAGCACCGACTCGTTCTGATCCAGCTTGCGCGCCACCATGGCGTGAGCCCGCTGCGCCACCGACTCGAACTCGTCCCTCAAACGCTGCAGCTCGCCCATCCCCCACAGCACCGTCACCAACAACGCGCAGAGAGCCCAGGCCAATACAAATAAATGCACGCCGTCCCGCCTGAAATTTCTCAAAATTCCCGCCTCGATTCCCAATCTTGATGCTGGAATTCTATTCATTACCAATAGGTTTTGCTGAGTAATTAACCGAAATTTCAGTAAAAATAAGTGAGCCGACAGAACAAAAAAGAACAATGGCTTAAGAATCAAGGAGAAAGCCCAAGAGGCCGGGAAAGGGGGGAAGAGAGCTTCACTGCGCCGCCGGCGCGGCGGCGCAATGCGTAAAGCCCAGCTCGTGTGAGCTGGGCTTCGCAATGGGGC